>NZ_CAKKTK010000097.1:0-15617 GCF_920656135.1 Frankia sp. Cppng1_Ct_nod
CCCTGGCCGGCCCGTCGCCACGGCGATCCAGGAACAAGGGCCTCCGGCCGCGCGCAAAAATCATGATCGCGCAACCTTTGGCTCAGACGGCGGATGACCGCGCCACCCACACGCCCCGCGCAGCCCGCGCGGTTCGCGGAGGCCCTGCCCGGTGGTCGGTGGAGCGAGGATCCGGCCGTCGTCGAGGCCCACCGGCTGGACCGCTCCGGGTGGGATCCGCAGGGCAGGCCGCTCGGGGTGGCCTTCGCCCGTCACGTGGCGGATGTCCAGGCGGTGCTGCGCGGGACGAGGCCGACTGCTCCAGACCATCACCGCCGAGCTGGAGCATGCGATGGCCCTCGTCGGCGCTCGCGACCTGGACGAACTCACCCCCGATCTGGTGGCACTCCCGATCAGCACCGAATCGTGGACGGCGCCGAGCCGATGACTGCCCCCGACCGTCGCGTCGCGGTCGGGATCGGGTGGTGAAAGTTATTCCCCCGGTAATGTCAATCGATATTGTGAAGTAGTGCGTTTCGTCGCGCTCTCATTGATTATCAACTTGCCGGACCCGAACACGGGCATGACCATGAGTCAGCACGACACGCTGACCAGCGTGTTCGCCCAGGCAGAGCTGGTCGAGCGGCTCTGCTATGACGCTTACCAGATCGGTGAGAGGCACGGTGCCCCGTTCCTGTGCTCGTCACCCCCTGTGCTGCTGACCGCAGTGGCCGCGCGCACCAGCCGCGTCCGGCTACTCACCGACGTGACCGTGCTCAGCATCCACGACCCGGTCCGGGTTGCCGAGGAGTACGCGCTGTTCGACCACCTCAGCGGCGGGCGTCTCGATCTCGTCATAGCGAAGGGCAACCACGCTCCGTACTACGCCGTATTCGGGCTCGATCCCGCCGAGCAGTGGGACGTTCTGGCCGAGAAGTACGAGACCTTACCGGCCAGCTCCGAAGCGATGATCCACATCGCCGCGATCGACAACCTTGCCAAGCGTATAACGGACGAAACCGCACCCACCTGGCAAGGCACCTACTAGGACACAAGCCGCAATCAGATCAAATCAAACATCCACTCAGGCGGCTCCTTCATCGACGATGAGTGGGTATGGAAGAACATCAAGAGAGACAACGTCGGAAAACTCGCCGTGCGCACCGTCGACGATATGCGTAACGGCATCCAGAAGGCCGTCAGTCGACTGGTGGAAATTCCGGAGATTGTCCTTGGATTCTTCCGGGACCCCAAATTGGCCTATATCGGGATTTCGGTAGGCTAGTTCCTTCTTAGTAGGTGTCAGTAATATGACGTTTTGCCGGGTGGCGTTGCCCGTTCGCATTTACGAGCTACGAACCGGACGACTCGTGACCGACACCAGGGTGGAGATCGGCGGCACAAGCTGCCCTTCCGTCATCTACGGCGACGGCACCACGAAGATGTACGTCACCCCCTCCGATTCCCAGGTACAGGCCGTCTTCAGACCACTGATCAGCCCGTGACTGCCTGTGGGGTGCCAGAAGGCGCTGCGACACGAGGTCGCAGTGCGCCGTGAGACGCGGGGAATCGAAGGAGGTGCAAGACCTCCTCGCCAGGCTGTCGCAGCAGGCAGGAGTCGCGTGGGGAGGAGCCGTGTCAGGCAGGTTGTCGGACACCGTCGCAGGGTGGGTCGTCACATAGCAGCGGCCCGGCGCGTTAGCCTGACCTGGCCGGGTGGGCCGGGTGGGCCGGTTGCCGGTTCGGCCCGAACCTTCGCCGCGGGAAAAGGGGCCGGTGGTCCCCCGCATCCGGAAACGTGTTTCTGTCATTGATTCCCGAAAGTCCCGGAGTGCGTGTTGTCGGCGCACGTTGAAACGCTTTTCTCGCACGTCCACGTATATATGTGATGCGGTTGTTGTCGAAATCGGCGTGACCGGGAACTCGCCCGCCGTGAGACGGGGATTTGACACCGCGAAACACTCTGGAAGCAATGCCTCCGTATAAGAAGGACGTGCGAGCCTTGTGGCCCGCTCTACCCGCGGTCGAACCGTGGGTACGCACCCTCGCCGACCGTCGGTCATTGAGGAGGTCCACTTACGTGGCCAAGCAAATCCAGCATCTGGACCGGGTGGCAATCCGGTTCGCCGGTGACTCCGGCGACGGCATGCAGCTCACCGGCGACCGTTTCGCCTCCGAGACTGCCATCCTGGGAAACGACCTGTCCACCCTGCCCAACTACCCCGCCGAGATCCGTGCCCCATCAGGCTCGTTGCACGGCGTGTCCAGCTTCCAGGTACATTTCGCCGCTCACGACGTCCTCACGCCCGGTGACTCGCCGGACGTTCTGGTGGCAATGAACCCGGCGGCGCTACGGGCCAATATCGCGGATCTGCCGCCGAACGCGGAAATCATTGTCAACACCGACGAGTTCACCCCGCGTAACCTGGAGAAGGTCGGTTACACGAGCAACCCGCTGGAGAACGACTCGCTCGACGGGTATACGGTGCACCGGGTACCGCTGACGACCGCGACCATCGCCGCGCTCGCCGACCTCGACGTCTCCAAGAAGGACGCCGAGCGGGCGAAGAACATGTTCGCGCTCGGGCTGCTGTCCTGGATGTACAGCCGGTCCACCGAGGGCACGGTGGAGTTCCTGAAGCAGAAGTTCGCCAAGAAGCCGAAGCTGGCCGCCGCGAACGTGGCCGCGTTCCAGGCGGGCTGGAACTACGGTGAGACCACCGAGGACTTCGCCGTCCGTTACGAGGTGAAGCCCGCGCAGCTGGCGCCGGGCACCTACCGCAGCGTCAACGGCAACACCGCGCTCGCGTATGGTCTGGCCGCCGCCGGTCTGCGCGCCCACCTGCCGGTCTTCCTCGGCGCCTACCCGATCACCCCGGCCTCGGAGATTCTGCACGAACTGTCCGCGTTCAAGCGCTTCGGGGTGACGACCTTCCAGGCCGAGGACGAGATCGCCGCGGTCGGTTCGGCGCTCGGTGCCTCCTACGGTGGCGGGCTCGGTGTCACCTCCACCTCCGGTCCGGGGCTTGCGCTCAAGACCGAGACCCTCGGCCTCGCGGTGATGTTGGAGCTGCCGCTGGTCGTCGTGAACGTGCAGCGCGCCGGCCCGTCGACCGGTCTGCCGACCAAGACCGAGCAGTCCGACCTGAACATCGCCCTGTTCGGCCGGCATGGTGAGGCTCCGCTCGCGGTGATCGCGGCCCGGTCGCCCGCGGACTGCTTCTACGCGGCGGTGGAGGCGGCGCGCATCGCGCTGACCTACCGGATGCCGGTCATCCTGCTCTCCGACGGCTATCTGGCCAACGGCTCCGAGCCGTGGCTGCTGCCGGACCCGGCGGACCTGCCGGACCTGCAAGTCGAGTTCGCCACCGAGCCCAACGGGCCCGACGGCAAGTTCCTGCCGTACCTGCACGACCCGCACACGCTGGCCCGCCCGTGGGCGGTGCCGGGCACGCCGGGCCTGGAGCACCGTGTCGGCGGTCTGGAGAAGGCCGACGGGACCGGCGCGGTCTCCTATGTGCCGGCCGACCACGACCTGATGATGCGGCTGCGTGCCGCCCGGGTCGAGGCGATCGACGTCCCCGACCTGGAGGTCGAGGACCCCTCCGGTGACGCCCGGGTGCTGGTGCTCGGCTGGGGTTCCACCTACGGGCCGATCGGTGCTGCCTGCCGCAAGCTGCGGGAACGTGGTGTGTCCATCGCCCAGGCGCATCTGCGTCACATCGCGCCGATGCCGAAGAACGTCGGCGCGGTGCTCGCCGGCTACGACCGTGTCGTCATCCCGGAGATGAACCTCGGGCAGCTCGCCCACGTGGTGCGTGAGCGGTATCTGGTCGACACCGTGTCCTACAACAAGGTCAACGGCCAGCCGTTCACCTCGGCGGAGCTGGAGACGGTCCTCGAGGAGGTCGTGCGCAATGCCTGAGGTACCCGTCAAGCTGACCGCCAAGGACTTCCGGTCGGATCAGGAGGTCCGGTGGTGCCCGGGATGCGGTGACTTCGCGATCCTGTCGGCGATCCAGTCGTTCATGCCGGAACTGGGCATTGCGCGGGAGAACATCACGTTCGTCTCCGGGATCGGCTGTTCGTCCCGGTTCCCGTACTACCTCAACACCTACGGTATGCACTCGATCCACGGCCGGGCGCCGGCGATCGCGACAGGGCTCGCGGTCAGCCGTCCCGACCTGTCGGTGTGGGTGGTCAGCGGCGACGGGGACGCGCTGTCGATCGGTGGTAACCACCTCATCCATGCGCTGCGCCGCAACGTCAACCTCAAGATCCTGCTGTTCAACAACCGGATCTACGGGTTGACCAAGGGTCAGTGCTCGCCCACGTCGGAGTTCGGCAAGGTCACCAAGTCGACGCCGGTCGGCTCCCGGGACACCCCATTCAACCCGATCGCGCTGGCGCTCGGCGCCGAGGCGTCATTCGTGGCCCGGACCGTCGACTCCGATCGCAAGCATCTGCACTCGGTGCTGCGCGCCGCCGCCGCGCACCAGGGCAGCGCCTTCATCGAGATCTACCAGAACTGCGCCATCTTCAACGACGGCGCGTTCGACGTCCTGAAGGACCCGGCCAGCCGGGATTCGGTGCTCGTCCGCCTCGAGCACGGCAAGCCGATCACGTTCGGTGCGTCCGGGGAGAAGTGCGTGGTGCGCGAGCCGCGCGGCTTCGGCCTGGAGGTCGCGGACACCGCCAACGTCCCGCGTAGCGAGATCATCGTGCACGACGAGACGGTGGAGGGCCCGGCATACGCCTTCACCCTGTCCCGGTTGTCCGACTCCGACCTGAGCAACACCCCGATCGGGGTGTTCCGCCGGGTGGGTCGCCCCACCTACGAGTCGATGGTGGCGGAACAGAACGCCTCCGCGCGGGCGGGTAACGCGAACGCGACTCCCGACGAGCTGCTGTCCGAACTGTTGCACTCGGGCAACACCTGGACGCTCGGCTGACCCTCGGGTCCTCGCCGATTCGTTTATTCGCTGATCTTTCCCGTTCTCTGGTTTTCGGAACGTTCTGGCGTTCCCCGGCCGTTGGCGTCCTCCTCACGCCCGCGACCGGGGAACGCCTTTGTTGTTTTCGCCACTGTTATTACCGGCCGGTCCGGGAGGCCGTTATTTCCCGGGTCGTTCGAACAATGGGTCGGGCCATTGGTCGGCGGACCCGGGTGCATGCGTCCCACGGGTCGCCCGGGGACCTGATTTGGTCACGGATCCCAATCGTAAAGAAATCGCGGCGAGACACCCTGTCGAATTGCACGCAGGGCACGGTGCCGACCGGCGGTGCACCATCCGGCGCCGGTCGTTCGCGCCGTTGGTCCCAGGGTCATTCGGACACCCGGCCCGGGCTTCTTCGGCTATTCGTCCCAGAATCCCGGATGGGCCGGAAACGTAACTGGGAAGATACGGCGCTTAAAGCGCCCGAAACAACGGCGGGCGACATTTCTAATCGCGGCGCTTCAACGGCGAGGCCCGCGGAAGTCGCCACCGGACGCGGACCGCAGATCGCAGGCATCCGCAGCACGCCACCTTCGGTATCGAAGGTGGCCGGCGGCTTCCAGCGCGGCAGCCCAGGCTGCGGGATCCAGGCTTCTCCGCTTCGACTTCGACCGATGGAGGGCAACTGATGGAGGGCACACGCGATGTGGAGCACAACATCATGATCGGGTTCTGTGACACCACCCTGCGTGACGGTGAGCAGGCCCCGGGCGTTGCCTTCACGGCCGAGGAGAAGCTGGCCATCGCGTCCGCCCTTGACGCGGTGGGAGTGCAGCAGATCGAAGCGGGTGTGCCGGCCATGGGCCCGTCCGAACGCGAGGTCATGCGTCGCATCGCGTCGGCCGGCTTGCGGGCGGAGGTCGTGGCCTGGTGCCGCGCCACCCGCTCCGACGTCGACGCGGCGGCGGCCTGCGGCGTTCGTCGGGTCCACCTCAGCATTCCCGTCTCCGACCTGCACCTGCGGCACAAGCTCGGTCGGGACCGGGCGTGGGCACGCGGTCAGATCCGTGACTGCGTCGCCGACGCCCTCGACCGGGGGCTCACCGTCGGGGTCGGATTCGAGGACGCCTCGCGGGCGGACGACGGCTTCGTCATCGAGCTCGCCGACGAACTGTTCCGAGGTGGCGTCGACCGCCTGCGGTGGGCCGACACCGTCGGGGTGCTGGAGCCCTTCGGGGCGTTCGCCCGCATGTCCCGGCTGGTGGGCGCCGTGCCCGCCAACTGGGAGATCCACGCCCATGACGACTTCGGGCTGGCCACCGCCAACACGCTTGCGGCGGTCCGGGCCGGCTTCGGGTTCGTCAGCACCACGGTCGCGGGGCTCGGTGAGCGGGCCGGCAACGCGCCCCTGGAGGAGGTGGCGATGGCACTTCGCCACCTGCTCGGCTTCAGGGTCGGCCTGGACACGACGTCCTTTCGCGCCCTCGCTCGGCTGGTCTCTCGTGCGGCACGCCGTCCCGTGCCGTGCGGGAAGGCGATCGTGGGCGGGTCGGCGTTCATCCACGAGTCCGGCATCCACGTGGACGGGGTGCTCAAGGCGCCAACGATCTACGAGCCCTTCGACCCCGCGGAGGTCGGCGCCCGGCGTCGGCTGGTCGTGGGCAAGCACGCGGGGCGGGCGTCACTGCGCCACGCCCTGCGCCAGCACGGCATCGACGCCGACGAGCGTGTTCTCGGACCCGTTCTGGAGGGTCTGCGGTCGCACGTCTCACTGCTCAAGCGTCCGTTGCGCTCGGACGAGGTCCGTGACCTCTACGAGCTCGCGGCGGCCGGCACCACGGTCCCGGAGTCCCGCGGTGCCTCCGGCACGGGGATCTCGGTCACCTCCTGACTGCAGGGCCAGTACCACCTCAGTCACCCCAACCACTGACGCACGCATGCGTGCGGTGAAGGAGCACACACCCATGAGGCAGCTCGCGTTCTACGGCAAGGGCGGTATCGGCAAATCCACCACCCAGCAGAACACGATGGCCGCTCTCGCCGAGCGCGGTAACCGCGTGATGATCGTCGGTTGCGACCCGAAGGCGGACTCCACCCGTCTGATCCTGCACTCGAAGGCGCAGCACACGGTCATCGAGAAGGCCGCCGAGAAGGGGTCCGTCGAGGATCTCGAGCTCGACGAGGTCATGCTCACCGGCGCGTGGGACATCCGCTGCGTCGAGTCGGGTGGTCCCGAGCCGGGCGTCGGCTGCGCGGGTCGCGGTGTCATCACCGCGATCACCTTCCTCGAGGAGAACGGCGCCTACGAGAACCTCGACTTCGTCACCTACGACGTCCTCGGTGACGTCGTCTGCGGTGGCTTCGCGATGCCGATCCGCCAGGGCAAGGCCCAGGAGATCTACATCGTCACCTCCGGTGAGATGATGGCGATGTACGCGGCGAACAACATCGCCCGAGGCATCCTCAAGTACGCCCACTCCGGTGGTGTCCGGCTGGGCGGGCTCATCTGCAACAGCCGTCAGACCGACCGCGAGGACGAGCTCATCATGGAGCTCGCGCGGCGGCTGAACACCCAGATGATCCACTTCGTGCCCCGCGACAACATCGTGCAGCACGCCGAGCTGCGCCGCATGACGGTCATCGAGTACCAGCCCGAGGCGAACCAGGCCAACGAGTACCGCGAGCTGGCACGCAAGATCGAAGAGAACGACATGAAGACCATCCCCACGCCGATCACCATGGACGAGCTCGAGGAGCTCCTGATCGACTTCGGGATCATGGAGCAGGAGGACGAGTCGATTGTCGGCCAGAAGGCCGCGGCCGTCGGCGCCTGACCGATCCGCACTTTCACAAGGAAGGTTCGTCGTGACTCCTGCGCAGTCCTCTCCCGAGATCCTGGCGACCAAGACCCAGGAAATGATCGACGAGGTCCTGGCCGCGTACCCCGACAAGGTCGCCAAGGACCGCCACAAGCACGTCAAGCCGAACGACCCGGCCGGGTCGAAGGAATGTGACGTCAAGAGCAACGTCAAGTCCCGCCCAGGGGTCATGACGCTGCGTGGTTGCGCCTACGCCGGGTCCAAGGGTGTGGTGTGGGGCCCCATCAAGGACCTCGTCTCCATCAGCCACGGCCCGGTGGGGTGCGGCCAGTACACCTGGGGCACCCGGCGCAACTACGCCAACGGGCAGCTCGGTATCGACAACTTCACCGTCATGCAGGTCACCAGCAACTTCCAGGAGAAGGACATCGTCTTCGGCGGTGACAAGAAGCTCACCGCCCTCCTGGACGAGCTGGTCGAGGTGTTCCCGCTGGCCAAGGGCGTCTCCATCCAGTCCGAGTGCCCCATCGGTCTGATCGGTGACGACCTGGAGGCCGTCGCGACCGCGGCGACCAAGAAGCTGAACATCCCGGTCGTGCCGGTGCGCTGTGAGGGTTTCCGCGGCATCAGCCAGTCGCTGGGCCACCACATCGCCAACGACGCGATCCGCGACCACCTGCTCGGCGCGCGTGAGCTGCCCGAGCAGACCCCGTATGACATCACCCTGCTCGGTGACTACAACATCGGCGGTGACGCCTGGGCGTCCCGCATGATCCTGGAGGACATGGGCCTGCGCGTCATCGCCCAGTGGTCCGGTGACGGCACCGTCAACGAGATGGCCACGGCGCATCTGGCCAAGCTCAACGTCCTGCACTGCTACCGCTCCATGAACTACATCGCCACCACGATGGAGGAGCGGTACGGCACCCCCTGGACCGAGTTCAACTTCTTCGGTCCCACGAAGATCGCCGAGTCGATGCGCAAGATCGCCGAGTACTTCGACGACACGATCAAGGAGAAGACCGAGGCCGCCATCGCGCGCTACCAGGCCTTCTTCGACAAGGTCCGCGAGACCTACCGGCACCGTCTCGAGGGCAAGACCGTCATGCTCGCCGTCGGTGGCCTGCGTCCCCGCCACACCATCGGCGCCTACGAGGACCTCGGTATGGAGGTCATCGGCACCGGCTACGAATTCGGGCACAAGGACGACTACACGCGCAGCTACCCCGAGCTCAAGGAAGGCATCGTCGTCTACGACGACCCGACCGCCTACGAGATGGAAGAGTTCACCAAGCGGCTCAAGCCCGACCTGATCGGTGCCGGCATCAAGGAGAAGTACGTCTCGCACAAGATGCGGACGCCGTTCCGCCAGATGCACTCCTGGGACTACTCCGGTCCGTATCACGGGGTCGAAGGCTTCGCCATCTTCGCCCGGGACATGGACAGCGCCGTGAACAGCCCGACGTGGAACCTGTTCGACGCCCCGTGGGCAGCTTCCAAGAAGGACTGACTTTCCCCGCGAAGGACGCATGTTCTTTCGCTCATGAACCGGAGGAGTGCTGGTGTCCGACAAGCCTGACGCACTCACAGTGCGCGATCACAACACATTGTTCAAAAGCCCTGAATACCAGGAGCAGCGCGAGCGCAAGAAGCAGTTCGAGGGCGGCTCCTCGCCTGAGGAGGTCGCCCGGGTCGCCGAATGGACCCGCACCTGGGAGTACCGGGAGAAGAACTTCGCCCGCGAGCAGTTGTCGATCAACCCGTTGAAGGCGTGCCAGCCGCTGGGCGCGGTCCTGGCGGCCGTCGGCTTCGCCGGGACGCTCCCGCTGGTGCACGGCTCGCAGGGGTGCACGTCCTATTTCCGCGGTCACCTCTCCCGGCATTTCAAGGAGCCGGTGCCCACGGTGTCGTCGTCGATGACCGAGGACTCGGCCGTCTTCGGCGGGTTGAACAACCTCATCGAGGCCCTCGGCACCTCGGTGCACCTGTACAAGCCCGACATGGTTGCGGTGTCCACCACCTGCATGGCGGAGGTGATCGGCGACGACCTGCAGAACTTCATCGCCAGCGCCCGCCAGAAGGGCGCGATCTCCGAGGAGATCGCCGTACCGTACGCCCACACGCCGAGCTTCGTCGGCTCGCACGTCCTGGGCTACGACAACATGCTGCGGGGCATCCTCACCTACCTGACCGAGGGCAAGAAGGCCAAGTCCAACGGCACCGTCAACATCGTGCCGGGCTTCGACCCCTACGTCGGCAACATCCGGGAGATCAAGCGTCTGCTCGATGTCCTCGGCGTCAAGCATGTCGTCCTGGGCGACCACAGCGACAGCCTGGACTCCCCGGCCACGGGCGAGTACCACATGTACCCCGGTGGTACCCCCCTGGAAGCCGCGGCGGACTCGATCAACGCCGACGCCACGATCTTCCTTCAGGCCCTCGGCTCCTACCGCACCAAGGAGATCACGGGCAAGTGGGACGGCGAGACGGTCATGCTCAACCCGCCGATCGGCATCGCCAACACCGACACCTTCATCACCGAGGTCGCGCGGGTGGCCGGGGTCGAGGTGCCCGATGAGATCACCGCGGAGCGCGGCCGGCTGCTCGACGCGATGACCGACTCGCACGCCTACCTGCACGGCAAGCGCGTGGCGATCGCGGGCGACCCGGACTTCGTCAACGGGATGCTCGGCTTCCTGCTGGAGATGGGCATGGAGCCGATCCACGTCCTGTCCAGCAACGGTGACGAGACGTGGGCGACCAGGGCCCGGGGGATCCTCGCCGGCAGCCCGTTCGGGACGAAGGCGACGGTGTGGCCGGGCAAGGACGCGTGGCACCTGCGGTCCCTGGTGTTCACCGAGCCGGTCGACCTGATCGTCGGTGCGACGCACCTCAAGCACCTCGCCCGTGAGGCGAACGTGCAGTTGTTCCGCGCCGGTTTCCCGATCTTCGACCGGCATCACCTGCACCGCTTCCCGATCTACGGCTACGCCGGGGGGCTGCAGCTGCTCACACAGCTCGTCAACTCGATCCTCGACGAGGTCGACCGCAACGCGCCCGACCACAGCTTCGACATCGTCCGCTGACCGACATCGTTCGCTGAGGTGAAGATGGCTGCCCTGACGAAAATCGACGCCGCTGTGCTCTTCGACGAGCCGGCGTGTGACCACAACCGCTCCAAGGACGCCAGGACCCGCAAGACGGGCTGCCCCAAGCCCAAGCCAGGAGGTACCGCTGGCGGGTGTGCGTTCGACGGCGCGATGATCACTCTGGTTCCGATTGCCGACGTCGCCCATGTGGTACACGGCCCGATCGCCTGTGCCGGCAACTCGTGGGACGGTCGGGGCAGCCTCTCGTCCGGCCCGACGCTCCACCGCCATGGCTTCTCCACCAACCTCGGCGAGCAGGACGTCGTGTTCGGCGGCGAGCAGCGCCTCTACGACACAGTCGTGGAGGCGGCTCGCCGCCACGGGCCGGCCGCGGTCTTCGTGTATTCCACCTGCGTCACGGCGATGATCGGCGACGACATCGACGCGGTGTGCGCGGCGGCGGCGACCGCGACCGGCGTGCCGGTGATCCCGGTGCACTCGCCGGGTATGGCCGGCAGCAAGAACCTCGGTAACCGCCTCGCCGGTGAGGCGCTGCTGGAGCACGTCATCGGCACGGTGGAGCCTGCCTTCACCACGCCGTACGACGTGAACCTGGTCGGTGAGTACAACATCGCCGGTGAGATGTGGGACGTCACCCCAGTGCTCGGCGAACTCGGTATCCGGGTGCTGGCGAGCATCAGCGGTGACGCGCGGTACGCCGACATCGCAGCCGCGCACCGGGCCAGGGCGACGATGGTCGTGTGCTCACGCGCACTGCTGTCCCTCGCCCGAGGGCTGGAAAAACGGTACGGCATCCCCTGGTTCGAGGGCAGTTTCTACGGCACCCGGGCCATGAGCGAGAGCATCCGCGGGTTCGTCCGGCTCCTCGGTGACGATGACCTCACCTGGCGTGCCGAGGCCCTGATCGCGCGGGAGGAGGCCGCGCTCGCCCGGGTACTCGAGCCCTACCGCGAGCGTCTCGCGGGAGCCCGCGCCGTCCTTTACACCGGCGGCGTCAAAAGCTGGTCGCTGGTCTCCGCACTGCAGGACCTCGACATCGAGGTCGTCGCCTCCGGCGCGACGAAGAGCACCGAGGAGGACGTCGACAAGATCACTCAACTGCTCGGGCCGGACGGGATCGTCATCCGCAACGGCACCCCCGCGGAACTGTTGCGGGTCGTCTCGGAGACCAACGCGGACGTTCTGATCGCCGGTGGTCGCAACCAGTACACCGCGCTCAAGGGCAAACTGCCGTTCCTCGACGTCAACCAGGAACGCCACCACGCCTTCGCCGGCTACACGGGAATGATCGAAATTGCCCGCCGCCTCGACCTGGCGCTGTCCAGCCCGGTCTGGGAGCAGGTCCGCGCGCCGGCCCCGTGGGACGAGGGGGACGCCGGGCACCACCATTCGGTGAGCCCCGTCCGACGCCCGGTCGGCCCGGTCGGCCCGGTCGACGGTGTCGATGAAGACGAGGTTCCCGAAGGAGACGCCGACGACGACGCGGGCGGGGCACCCTGATGGCCCGCGTCACGAACGGCGGGCGCCGCGCCGCGTTCGACCCGCTCAAACACAGCCAGCCTCTCGGCGGTGCGCTGGTCTTCCTGGGGCTTGCCCGCTGTATCCCGTTGCTGCACGGGGCCCAGGGCTGCTCCGCCTTTGCCAAGGCGCTGCTGACCCGCCACTTCCGTGAGCCGATCCCGCTGCAGAGCACCGCGATCAACGATGTCAGCGCCGTCCTCGGTTCCTCGGATTCGGTGCTGACGGCTCTCGACACCATCACCGAGCGCCACCGCCCCGACATCGTCGGGGTGCTCACGACCGGGGTGACCGAGATCTGCGAGGAGGACATGTTCGGCATGCTGAGCGCGTCGAAGTACGACGCGGGATCACGGGCGCCGATGGTCATCCCGGTATCCACACCGGACTTCCGCGGTGGGCTGTCCGACGGCTGGTCCGCGGCTCTGGAGGCGCTCGTCCACGCGGTGCCCCCGTACGGGCGGACCATACCGGGCCGTGCCGCCGTGCTCGTCGGCCCCTGCCTGACCGCGGTGGACCTCGACGAGGTCGCCGACCTCGTGCGGGCCTTCGGCCTCGATCCGGTGCTCCTGCCGGATCTGTCCGGGTCGCTCGACGGCCACCTCGACCACGGGTGGTCGCCGCTGACCACCGGCGGGACGACCGCCACCGCGCTGGGAGAACTGGCCGGCTGCGAGGCGGTGGTCACCGTCGGGGCGGCGGCCGCCGCCGCGGGCGCAACCCTGGCGGCCAAGGCCGGTGCCGTCCTGTTCGCCCACGACCATCTCAGCGGCCTCGCCGCGACCGACCGGCTCGTCACCGACCTCACCCGCTACAGCGGTGTCGCGGCGCCCGCCCCCGTGCGGCGTTGGCGTCGTCGGCTCGCCGACGGGCTGATGGACAGCCACTTCGTCCTCGGCGGCGCCCGGGTGGCACTCGCCCTCGAGCCCGACCAGCTGGTCGCGGTCGGATCGCTCCTCACCGACGTGGGCGCCGAGATCGTCACCGCCGTGTCGCCGACCGATGCCCCGGTGCTGGCGCGGGCGCCGTGGGAGGAGGTCGTCGTCGGAGACTTCGTCGACCTGTCCGAACGGGCGGCGGCGGCCGGTGCCGAACTGGTGATCGCGTCCAGCCACGGGCGTGATGTCGCGGCCGGTCTCGGTGCCGCCCATCTCACGATGGGATTTCCCGTCTACGACCGGATGGGCGTCCAGCTGCGTGCCACAGCGGGTTACCGCGGCAGCCTCCAGCTGCTCGTGGACGCGGCCAACTGCCTTCTCGAACATCGCGAGTCACACCATGCGGGACGCCGGCCACGGTCGCGGGTGACGTCCGTCGAGTCACTGGAGGAGTCGCCATGTTGAAGGTCGCGTTCGCCACCGGCGACGGAACCGTCGTCGACCAGCATTTCGGCTCATGCCGCCGGTTCGACGTCTACGAGGTTTCCGCGGACCTTGCCTCGCTGTACGAGAGCAGGGTCCTCGGCCCTGCCGCCGACGACGAGGCCACGAAGATCGACAGCAGGCTGGACGCGGTGCGCGACTGCGCGATCCTGCACGTCTGCGCGATCGGGGGGACCGCCGCCGCGAAGGTGGTCCG
Organism: Frankia sp. Cppng1_Ct_nod; assembly: GCF_920656135.1. Classification (NCBI taxonomy): domain Bacteria; kingdom Bacillati; phylum Actinomycetota; class Actinomycetes; order Frankiales; family Frankiaceae; genus Frankia; species Frankia sp. Cppng1_Ct_nod. The sequence continues at coordinate 13,942 of NZ_CAKKTK010000097.1, forward strand.
TGCCCGGGTCCATCCCCTGAAGGTGGCCGAGGACACCGCGATCACCGATCTGATCGTCCGTCTGCAGAACGTGCTCGCCGGAAACCCGCCGCCGTGGCTGCGCAAGCTGCTGCGCGAGGCCACGCCCGGCGCCGCCTCCACCTGGAGTCCGCGATGACCTTCGAGACCGCTCCCGCCCCGCCGGCTTCGGGGGCGGCCACCGCCAGGGCGGACATGACCGCAGGCTTCCTGCGCGACCTGATCGACCAGTTGCGGGCCGGCGACACCTATGGGCAGCTCGACCGTTTCAGCGCCGAGAAGCTGCTGGGCCCGTTCGTGCTCACCCCGGCGCGGCGCCGCGAGCTCGGGGTCACCTGCGACATCGATCCGGCCACCGAGAGCCGGATACGCACCTACTACCAGGCTGTCGCCGTCGGGATCGAGAAGGCCACCGGACAGACCACCGGCTACCTGCTCGACCTCAGCCACGAGGGCTTCGGCCGGGTGGTGCTGTACGTGAACCGTCTGGTGGTGCTCGCAGACGTCCTGCGTGACGCGCACCGGTTCGGCTTCGACTCCCTCGACCATCTCGCCGAGCGCGGCCAGGCCCTGGTGAGCGCTGCCGCCGCGTTCGTCGACACCTATCCGGAGGTGGCCCGTGACGATTCCTGACGAGATCCCCGACCTGCGGACGCGGCTGAAGAAGCTCAACAGCCTGGCCACCCGGCTCAAGCTCGACCTGCATGACCTGGCCGAGGACCTGCCGGTCGGCTGGGAGCAGATCCTGGAGACCGCCACCGCGACCTACAACGCCTACGTCGAGATCCACCGGCTGGAAGCACAGCTCGCCAAGGCGGACGCCCAGTGAGCGCCCGGACGCCGGAGCCGCCCGTGGCCCCGGACGCCGACCGGCTGGCGGCCTTCCGCCGCTGCGAGACCGCCGAGGAGTACTTCCAGACCCTGGACGTCGCCTATGACCCGCGGGTGGTGGCCGTCAACCGGTTGCACATCCTGCGTCACTTCGCCGCGGCGGTGGCCCGGATAGACGCCGAACACGCCTCGACGGACGCCCGGACGGCGGCCTACCGCGAGGCGCTCGCGGCATCCTACGAGGCGTTCACCACCGCCACCGCACTGGATCACCGTCTGTTCAAGGTTCTGGCCGACCGTGCCCCGCGGGCCTTCGTCGAGCTGGACACCATCACCGTCGAGTCCGGGGAGAAGGCCTGATGGACATCACCTTCGAGGAACCGTCGTTCGCCGACGCAGCCTTCGACGTGGGAGATGCGGTCGTGACGGTCAAGCACCTGCGTAACGACGGTACCTATCCGGAGCCGGGGATCGCCGTCGGCGACATCCTGGTGGAGGCCGGGGCTCTCGGCCACGTCCACGGTGTCGGGGTCTATCTGCAGGAACACATCGTCTACGCGGTCGCGTTCGCCAACGGCCGGGTCGTGGGCTGCCTGGAGCGGGAGCTGGAGCCGGCGGCGGTCGCCGCGCGCCATGAAGGAGGCGAGCAGGCATGACCGACAGGTCCATCCCGCTCACGGTGCTGCCCACCCAGCGGGCCGCAGGCGTCCCTGCGACCACCGGCACCGTCGCGACCACGGGCACCGTCGCGACCACCGGCGGGTGCGCGTCGACCAAGGGCTGCGGCAGCAGCGCGACCGGCCTCGACCCCGAGATCGCCGCGAAGA
>NZ_CAKKTK010000098.1:0-15203 GCF_920656135.1 Frankia sp. Cppng1_Ct_nod
CCGAGGCCCGCCCGACAATATGGATGCCATCGGGCGGTAGCGGCATACGTATACGACAATTATTAGCCATATATTGGAAACATATCCGACACCGGGCTGAATGGTATCCGTATGGCGGTGCGCAGCGACCGCGATCCGTAGCCGGTCGGGTCACGGTCCGCGACCGCCGCGGGACAGTGGGTGGCCGGTACAACACAACATCACCGATGTTGCTCGTACCGGCCATCGCGGCAGCCGCCGGCCAACCGGCCGACGCGAGGTGGTGGTCTACCGGCCGCCGGGAGCACCCGCCGCCGGGAGCACCCGCCGCCGGCAAGGACTGGGATGGGCTCAGACGTCCTGCTTGCCCCGCTTGCGGATGAGGAAACTGCCGCCGGCGAGAGCGGCCAGCAGGGCGATCAGCGCGAAACGCTTCATTGCGTACCTCCACGATGCGAACGAAGGGCCATCTAGTCGACCGAAGGGGCGCGATCATGTTTCTTCTCGCGCTCCCGAAGGCTCTCAAGGATCTCTGGAACATTTCAGTCAGGACGCAACTCCTGGTGCATCAGCCGCATCAAGTATCGGCAAAGTCACCCTGAGCAGTCGGCCGAACGGAGGCATCGGCGGTCGGCCGAGCCTGAGCATGCCATGACCCGAGCCACCGGGAAGGGCCGGCGGCACCGGGTGTCGACCATCATATGGAAGTCGTTTCTCGATCATGAAATGCGGCCCGCACCGCACAACCGAACGCATGATCGAAAATGTGATCCGGCATGCGATCGAGCAAAAGCGCGCCAACAACCTCTACAGGAGATCTCGTATGGAGATCGTCTGATCCCGACCAGGCCCGACACCGATTGCCGACACCGGTGCCCCGGACAGATCCTCGATCGCCTTCACGTAGTCACGGGCGGCCGTCGGCAGCTGGTCGAACGAGGTGGCGGTCGAGATGTCCTCACCCCAGCCCGGCAGTTCCTCGTAGATCGGCCTGGCGTGATGGAACTCGGTCTGCGTCATCGGCATGTCGTCATGCCGGACACCATGCACGTCGTATGCCACACATACCGGAATCCGATCAAAACCGGACAATATATCCAATTTAGTCAGAAAAATGTCGGTCAGTCCGTTGACGCGAACCGCGTAGCGAGCAATCACCGCGTCGAACCACCCGGTTCGCCGGGCACGTCCGGTTGTCACACCGAACTCACCGCCGGTCGCCCGCAGCTCGTCCCCGACCTTGTCGGTGAGCTCGGTCGGGAACGGGCCGGAACCGACCCGGGTCGTGTACGCCTTACAGATGCCGATCACCCTGGTGATGCGGGTCGGTCCGATCCCCGAACCGGTCGCGGCCCCACCCGCCGTCGGGTTGGACGAGGTGACGAACGGATAAGTTCCATGATCGACATCAAGGAGAGTGCCCTGCGAGCCTTCCAGCAGCACAACTTTGCCATCGCGTAGCGCCCGGTCGAGGACGAGGCCGGTGTCCACAATGTGAGGTCCGAGCCGTCGCGCGTAGTCGGCGTACTCCTCGACGACCGCGTCCACGTCGAGAGCCCGGCGATTATAGATCTTGGTCAGAATCTGGTTCTTCTCCCGCAGCGCCAACTCCAGCTTCGCGCGGAAAATCCCGGGGTCGAGCAGGTCCTGAACACGAATGCCGGTTCGGGCGATCTTGTCGCCGTATGTCGGGCCGATCCCCCGGCCGGTCGTCCCGATCCGAGCCTTGCCCAGGTAACGTTCAGTCACTTTATCGAGCGCCCGATGATGCGGCATGATCAGGTGCGCGTTCGCACTGATCAATAGGCGGGACACGTCGATGTCGCGGGCAGTGAGCCCATCCATCTCGTGGAGCAGGACGCCGGGATCGATGACGACGCCGTTGCCGATCACGGGCACACAGTCGGCACGCAACACGCCGCTTGGGATCAAGTGCAGAGCGTAGCTTTCCTTGTCGATGACGACGGTATGTCCAGCATTGTTACCACCCTGGTAGCGGACAACGAAGTCAACCGCCCCGCCAAGCAGGTCGGTCGCCTTTCCCTTGCCCTCATCGCCCCACTGGGCACCAATCAGCACGAGAGCAGGCACCGGGTGAGGGTACCTGGCCCGCCGGTCCACGGAGGCCATATCGCCGGCGGACCGTAATCATGATCCGTCTACAGCGTGTTTCGGAAGTCGTCGTTCGGTCGGCGAGCGGGGATCCAGGTAGATGGATCGAGAGGCGGAGAAGGCTCAGATAGCGGCCGAAGGACACCCGAACCCGCTCCGGGTCCAGATGGATCATCTACACGAAAGTCCCACTTGCATTACCAAGAGTTACCGGAGAGGCTGTCCAGGTACCAGGAGTAGTCGATCGGGACGGGGGTGTCACGGTGGCTGCTGTCACCACCCGGGCCGTGAGTGCCGGGGGCTCCGGCCAGAGCACCGACATGGCGGACGGTGTGGCATCGGACGGGGCATCCGCCTGCGACACCCCCGGGCCGGTACAGCCGGCGACATCGGTCCCGGAACGGACGGGCAGAAGCGTGACCACGCTGAACCTGCCGGACCCGCCCCTGCCCGAAGCCCCCCTGCCCGAAGCCCCCCTGCCCAACAGCCACGTCCCGGCACACGTCCCGGCCGGACGCGGCGCCGACAACCGTCCTCCCAGGCGTGACCTGTCCGAGCCCGGTCCCTCGAAGGAGAACGTCGCAGCCAGTCCCCTCGCCGTCCAGTGGATGCCGGTAGTGCGCGCCGGTTTCGTCCGCCGGCCGCAGGGCGCGGATCCGATCGTCAGGTTGGACGCCCGACCCGTGGGTTTCTCCCCGATCGGTGATGTGCTTCCCAGCAGCCTGACCGAGGTGCTGACCCGCGGCAGTCACGCGATTCGCAGCACAAGACAGGTCGAGGAGCTGCGGCGGGAACGTTCAGGGGCCATTGCCACCCATCTGGACCGCCAGATTGCCGAGTTCCTCGCCATCTGCACGGCAGAGAACCTCGCGCCGACCCTGGTGCTTCGCACCATCGCGGACCGTCCGGCGTGGCTTGCCCGCGGCCTGCGTCGCCGGCGACCGCAATCCGACATCCCGGAGTCGACGAAGCCGTCGGGAGGCAGATCGGCGCAACCCTCGGGGTCCACCGATGCAAGGGGACGTCGACACAGCAGGCGGGTGCCGCCGCAGGCCTGGCCGGTGCTGTACTGGCGTAACGAGATGTTCCCGTTCACGGGCCGCTGCCTGCACCTGTTCATCGACACCAACGGCCGGACCTTTGAAGGACGCGAAGACCCGGGGCCACTACACGCCCTCGGCCGGGAGGTCCGGGCATGGCCGGTGGACATCCACACTGTTGTCGGAGCCATGGCCGAGGTGGACGCCCGGCGATGCGCACACCAGCTCGTGTACGGCATGGCGCACCTGCTCTGGCAGGCCGGCATCGGCTTGTGACTCATACCCGGAAAGTTGATCAGGGCAGGCGCTACCCTGTACCCCGTGCCCTCCCCTACCGTCCGCAATATACGCATTGTAACTGTGCGTGAGATCGACCGTTTCGCGGTCGGCGTCGGGTCGCCTGATATGCGGGTGATACAGGCAATCCGGACAGCCACCCGGACGGCAAGGTGAAGGTTCTCGTTGTCGGGTCCGGGGGCCGGGAGCACGCGTTGTGCCTGGCCCTGTCCCTCGACCCGGCCGTGACCTCCCTGGTCTGTGCGCCCGGTAACGCCGGCACCGCGGATCTGGCCGAACCGCTTCCGCTCGACGTCTCCGACCCGGACGCCGTGGCCGATCTCGCCGAAGCCGTCCACGCCGACCTGACGATCATAGGACCGGAGGTTCCGCTCGTTGCCGGGGCGGCCGACGAGGTGCGGGCCCGTGGGCTGCGCTGCTTCGGCCCGTCCGCCGCGGCGGCGCGCCTGGAGGGCAGCAAGGCCTTTGCCAAGGACGTGATGCGGGCCGCGGGGGTCCCGACCGCGGCATCCCGCGACCACACCGAGGTCGAACCTGCCCTCGCCGACCTCGATGAGTTCGGGCCGCCCTATGTCGTCAAGTACGACGGCCTCGCCGCGGGCAAAGGCGTCACCGTCACCACCGACCGGAACGCGGCGGTCGCGGCCGTGCGTTCCTGCCTGCGGGGCCCCGACGACCGGGTCGTGATCGAGGAGTACCTGGACGGGCCCGAGGTCTCCCTGTTCGCGATCGTCACCGAGGCCGGAACGGTCGTGCCGCTGCTGCCCGCCCAGGACCACAAGCGGGTCGGGGACGGCGACACCGGGCCGAACACCGGCGGGATGGGCGCCTACACGCCCCTGCCGTGGGCGCCACGCGGTCTCACCCCCGAGGTCGTCCGGACTGTGATCCAGCCCACCGTGGACGAAATGGCGCGCCGCGGCACGCCGTTCTCCGGCCTGCTCTACGCCGGTCTCGCGCTGACCTCCCGTGGCCTGCGGGTGGTCGAGTTCAACGTCCGGTTCGGCGACCCCGAGGTGCAGGCGATCCTGGCACTGCTGTCGACCCCGCTGACCGACGTCCTGTCCGGCCGCAGCGCTCCGGTTTGGCAGGCCGGCGCCGCGATCACAGTCGTCATTGCCGCGCCCGGCTACCCAAAGTCACCAAAGCTGGGTGATCCAATCATCGGCCTCGACGCTGCCGGAGCCCTGACCGGTGTGGACGTCCTGCATGCCGGTACTCGGCGGGACACCGACGGCAGGATCGTGTCGTCCGGGGGGCGCGTACTGTGCATCACTGCGATTGGCTCGCATCTGGAATCCGCACGAGGATCCGCGTACGAGGCCGTCAGCCGCATCTCCCTGGCCGGGGCCCATTACCGGACCGACATCGGCGACCCGTCCCGGCTGCGCACCGCCACCGCCACCGACGTCCCCCGGGGCGGCACCAACCGTCCAGAATCCGAATGAACGGGCAGGCATGAGCGAGACCGATCAGACAACCACCGACATCCGGTCGCCGAAGGTGGCCGTCGTGTACGGCTCCCCCTCGGACGCCCAGACGATGAGCAAGGCCGGCGCCACCCTGGAGCGCTTCGGCGTCCCCTACGAACAGGTGTCGTTGTCGGCCCACCGGGCGCCCCGTGCCCTCGCCGAGTACGTGGGTCAGCTGCAGGTCCGCGGGATCGTGGTCGTCATCGCGGGCGCCGGGCTCGCCGCGGCACTGCCCGGCGCGGTCGCCGCGCTCACGACGCTGCCCGTGATCGGAGTCCCGATCTCCGGTGGGGCGCTGGACGGCATGGACTCCCTGCTCGCCATCGCGCAGATGCCACCCGGTGTGCCGGTCGCCACCGTCGGGCTGAACAACTCCACGAACGCAGCCGTGCTGGCCACCCAGATCCTCGCTCTGAACGACCCTGACCTGCGCGTCCTGCTTGCCGCGTTCAAGGACGACTTCGAAAAGGCCGCCGCCGCAGGCCTCGCCGAGGCGCTGGCACCCGGCCAGTGACCGGGTCCGGGTCCGGTCCGGCACCAGGCGCGCGGGTGTTCAACCGGGCAGGGCCTACAGGATCGGCTCCGGCGTGTACGCCGCGGCATCCGGGTAACGACGCGCCACCTCGTCGGCCCGTACACAGAAGTCCGCGACCTGTGCACGGGCCGCTCCGGTGAATGTCAGTGGCTCGGCCAGCACCGACGACAGCGCAGCCGCGTCCAGGCCCAACCGTTCGTCGCCGGCGAGCCGCTTCATCAGATCGTTGTGTTCAGCGCCCTTCTCGCGCATGGCGAGGGCCACGGCGACCGCATGCTCGCGGATGACCTCGTGGGCGGTCTCCCGCCCGACACCCCGGCGTACCGCGGCCATCAGAACCTTGGTCGTCGCCAGGAACGGCAGATTGCGGTCCAGCTCACGGGCGATCACGGCCGGGTAGGCCCCGAAATCGTCCAGAACGGTCAGGAAGGTCTCGTAGAGCCCGTCGGCGGCGAAGAACGCGCCGGGCAGGGCGACCCTGCGCACGACCGAGCAGGACACGTCCCCCTCGTTCCACTGGTTTCCGGCGAGTTCGCCGGTCATCGCCGTGAAACCACGCAGCACCACCGACAGGCCACCGACCCGCTCGCACGAGCGGGTGTTCATCTTGTGCGGCATCGCCGAGGAGCCGACCTGCCCGGCCGCGAAGCCCTCGGTGGCCAGTTCATGGCCGGCCATCAGCCGGATGGTCGTGGCGAGGCTCGCCGGCCCGGCCGCCGCCTGGGTCAACGCGGTGAGGACGTCGAAGTCGAGCGAGCGCGGGTAGACCTGCCCGACGCTGGTCAGAACCCGGGTGAAGCCGAGGAACTGCGCGATCCGCCGCTCCAGTTCGGCAAGTTTCGCCGGATCTCCGCCGAGCAGGTCGAGCATGTCCTGACCGGTCCCGACCGGTCCTTTCACCCCACGCAGCGGATAGCGGGCGAGCAGATCCTCGATCCTTTCGAGGCCGACGAACAATTCCTCGCCCGCCGAAGCGAAACGCTTGCCCAACGTAGTTGCCTGTGCTGGAACGTTGTGGCTGCGCCCGGTCATCACCAAGGTGTCGTACTCGGCGGTGAGCCGCGCCAGCCGGGCGAGCGCCGCGACGACGCGGTCCCGGACGAGCCCGAGCGAGCTGCGTATCTGAAGCTGTTCGACGTTCTCCGTCAGATCCCGGGACGTCATGCCCTTGTGCACGTGCTCGTGGCCGGCCAGGGCGTTGAACTCCTCGATGCGGGCCTTCACATCATGGCGCCGGATGCGTTCCCGCTGCGCGATGGAGCCCAGGTCGACGTCGGTCAGGACCCGCTCGTAGTCCTCGATCACGCTCTCGGGAAGGTCGAGACCCAGGTCCCGCTGTGCCCGCAGGACCGCGAGCCACAACCTGCGCTCCAGCACGACCTTGTTCTGCGGGGACCACAGCTCTCTCAGCTCGGCCGAGGCGTAACGGGTCGCCAGGACATCGGGGATCGCATACTCGGAGGCCATGCTGGCCATCGTGCCCCAAACCCCGACCTCGGCACTGTCCGGATCTTTCGAGGTTCGGCCGACCGTCCGGTGTTCGCCCGCCGCACAAAACTCGACAGATCAGCCCACGATCAGGTCTCCGGCTGGTGGATCGACTAGTGGATCAGAACCTTGAGGAAGATCATCACGAGGCCGAGCAGGGCGCTGCCGCCGGCATGGAGCGCCAGGCCCCAGCCGTGTAGACGGCAGGCCCGACCGGCCACGATCCCCCAGACGGCGAGCAGCGCCGTGGACGTCCACAGGGCTGCCGCCTGAGCGTTCTCCACGGTCGCGCCGGCCACGGCGGCGATGATCAGAGCCGCTGTCGGCACCACCGCCGCCTGCACGATCGGCCAGTTCCGCGCCAGGGACCGGTTGACCTCTCGCAGTGAAGGTCTGGTGCCCGCGTTCAGCCTGTCACCGATCAGATCGGCGTAGCCGTGCGAGAGCCAGAACACGATGACGGTCACGGCAACGGTCACGATGATGTCGCTGATGTGGATCTGGTCCGGATCCTCGGCCGCGATGATGGCCGTTACCAGAATCGTTCCATAGATCGCATTGGCGGGATCACCTGCCCGTGGAACCAGCCAGCGGACCAGACCCGTCCGCCATGCGGCCCTCGTGGCAGGCCCGACAGGCCCGACAGGCCCGGTACGGACGTCGGCGGAAGCGAGATGCGGTGGTCGTCCCGTCACCATGTTCATGGTCGGGCTCGGCCGGCCGGCCCGCACGTCGGCCCGAAGCCACCGCCCGCGGGTGCCTCTGACGGGTGGGGCTCGATACGGTCAGGGCATGCCGCTGACGCATGAGGAATTCGCCGGCCTGACCCATCTCGGCTCGGGCAAGGTCAGGGAGATGTTCGCGGTCGGGGACGACGCGGTGCTACTGGTCGCCAGCGACCGGATCTCCGCGTTCGACGTGGTGCTGCCCACGGAGATCCCGGACAAGGGCGCCGTTCTCACCGGGCTGTCGCTGTGGTGGTTCGACCAGCTCGCCGACATCGTGCCGTCCCATGTGATCAGCGCGAACGTGGACGAGTACCCGGACGAACTCGCGCCCTACACCGAGCAGTTGCGCGGCCGGTCGATGCTGTGCCGGCGGCTGACCATGGTGCCGATCGAGTGCGTCGCCCGTGGTTACCTGACCGGCAGTGGGCTGGGGGACTACCAGCGGACCGGCGCGGTCAGCGGCCACATCCTGCCGGCGGGGCTGGTCGACGGCAGCCGACTTCCAGAAACGATCTACACTCCGTCGACGAAGGCCCCGGTGGGCGAGCACGACGAGAACATCAGCCGAGAGGACGCGGCGGCCCGGACCGGCCCGCAGGTCGCCGCCGAGCTGGAGAAACTCACCCTTCAGATCTTCGGACGGGCCACCGGCCTGGCCGCGGAGCGCGGCATCATCCTGGCGGACACGAAGTTCGAGTTCGGCCACGACGACAACGGCGTCCTGCGCCTGGGCGACGAGGTGCTGACCCCGGACTCGTCACGGTTCTGGCCGACCGGCCAGTGGAAGCCCGGCCGCTCCCAGCCGTCCTATGACAAGCAGTTCATCCGGGACCATCTGACCTCCACCGGCTGGGACCGGACCGCCCCCGGTCCCGAACTTCCTGACGACGTGGTCGAGGCCACCCGTGCCCGCTACATCGAGGCATACGAACGCCTGACCGGCATCTCCTTCGCCGACTACATCGCGACCGCGTAACCCTGCCACGGCTGTACGTCAGACCACCGCTGCCCTGCCGCGCGCACGCCGCCGGACCCGGACGAGCAACCGTGGATCATCACGACCGAGGTGGACAGGGGTGCTGTGTGGGATCGACGACAGGCGAGCGCGAACGATTGCGGGCGCGTTACGCTGACTGCCGACGTCCGGTACCCCCACGAGGACTGGAACGACACTGATGGCCACATCCCGAACGGCAGCTTCCACCTGCCCCCGACCGCCCACCGGCGGGCGTCCAGCGCTGGCCCGAAGCAGCGCCGACCTCCAGACAGTACTGAATTCGTCACTCTTAGCACCCAGTGACACGCGCGCCGTCGTGATGACGATGGGCGCGCTGCACGCCGGGCACGCCGAGCTGATCAGAACGGCTCGTGCCCGCACGGACCAACTCGTCGTCACGATCTTCGTCAACCCACTGCAGTTCGGCCCGCAGGAGGATCTCTCCCGGTATCCGCGGACGCTCGAGGCCGACCTGGAGATCTGCGCCGACGAGGGTGTGGACGTGGTCTTCGCCCCGACGGTCGTCCACGAGACCCCACCAGCCGTCCGCGTCTGCGCCGGTCCCCTCGGCGAGATCCTGGAAGGGGCGACCCGTCCAGGGCACTTCGACGGCGTCCTCACCATCGTCGCGACCCTCCTGCATCTGACCCGCCCGCAGCTGGCGTTCTTCGGCAAGAAGGACGCCCAGCAGCTCGTCCTCATCCGCCGCATGGTTCGGGACCTGGCCTTCCCGACCGAGATCGTCGGGGTGTCGACCGTCCGTGCCCCGGACGGGTTGGCGCTGTCCAGCCGCAACTCCTACCTGACGACCCACCAGCAGCGGGCCGCGCTCGCGCTGTCCCGGGCGCTGGCGGTCGGGGTGAGCGTCGCGGACGAGGGCGCGGACGTGGTGCTCGCGGCGGCCGGGAACATCCTCGCGGCCGAGCCGGGGGTAGACCTCGACTATCTGACGCTCGCCAGCCCCGACGATCTGTCACCGGTCCGTACCGGCCAGGCGCTGCTGCTGGTCGCGGCCCGGGTCGGTACCACCCGGCTGATCGACAACATCGAGCTCACGCTGCCCGAGGAGGACGGCTGACCGTGTTCCGAACCATGCTCAAGTCGAAGATCCACCGAGCCACGGTTACCCAGGCCGACCTGCACTATGTCGGATCGGTGACGATCGACGCAGACCTGATGGAGGACGCGGACCTGCTTCCCGGAGAGCAGGTGACGATCGTCGACATCGACAACGGGGCCCGCCTGGAGACCTACGCGATCACCGGCCCCCGTGGCAGCGGCGTGATCGGTATCAACGGCGCAGCCGCTCGACTCGTCCATCCCGGCGACCTTGTGATCATCCTTTCCTACGCCGTCATGGAGGACGCGGACGCACGCCGGTTCACCCCGCGGGTGCTGTTCGTGGACGCGGCCAACCGGGTCCTCGCCCATGGGGACGACCCGGCCGCGGCGATCCCGGACGACCCGTCCAGCCTGCGCGGGGACGTCGTCAGGCAGGTATCGGCCAGCCGGACATCGGTCGGCCGGGCCCTCGCCGCGGACGCGGGCGGCGGGCATCCGGCCCCGGTCGGCGCCACGCCGCAGGTCCGGTGACGTTCCTGCCCTGCCGGCTCGGAGCGCCCGGGCCGGGGTGGGTCCGCGACACCGACATCGTCGTGATCGGTTCCGGGATCGCCGGACTGACCGCCGTCCTACATGCCCGTATCGCCGAGCCCGACGGCCGGGTGCTGCTGGTCACCAAGGCCCGCATCGACGAAGGCTCGACCCGATGGGCCCAGGGCGGAATCGCCGCTGCACTCGCCCCCGAGGACTCGCCCGAGGATCATCTTGTTGACACCCTCGTCGCCGGGGTCGGCCTGTGCGATGCCGACGCGGTCCGGATCCTCGTCACAGAGGGACCGGCCCGGGTTCGAGAACTCGCTTCCCTCGGCGCCGCGTTCGACCGGGACGGCTCCACCGGCGCCTTCGCGCTGACCCGCGAAGGCGGGCACCTGCGTAACCGGGTCGTGCATGCCGGCGGGGACGCCACCGGCCTCGAGGTCGAACGGGCACTCATCGCGGCGCTGCGCGCCGACCCGGGCGTCGAGGTGATCGAACACGCGCTCGTCCTCGACCTGCTGCTGGACGTGAACGGGAACGCAGCCGGCGTAACCCTGCATGTGCTCGGTGAGGGCACCGGAGACGGAGTCGGCGCGGTCACCGCCCGCGCGGTGATTCTCGCTACCGGCGGGATGGGGCAGATCTTCGCCTCCACCACCAACCCGCCGGTGTCCACCGGGGACGGCGTTGCCCTGGCCCTGCGAGCCGGAGCGGTTGTCACCGACCTGGAGTTCGTCCAGTTTCACCCGACCGCGCTGTGGCTGGCGGGACCGACGGGGGACGCCGCCGGCGATCGTGCTCACCACGTGACCGCCCAGCAGCCACTGGTCAGCGAGGCCATGCGCGGCGAGGGTGCCCGGCTGGTGGACGCGGCCGGCAACCCGGTGATGGACGGTGTGCATCCGCTGGCTGACCTGGCCCCGCGAGACGTCGTCGCGAAACAGATGTCGCGGGTGATGGCCGCCCAGGGTGTCGACCACCTCTACCTGGACGCCCGGGGGCTGGGCGAGTCGACGCTGCTGCGCCGCTTCCCCACGATCATGGCCCGCTGCCGGGCCGCCGGGGTGGACCCGGTGCGCGACCCGATCCCGGTTACCCCTGCCGCGCACTACGCCAGCGGTGGGATCCGCACCGACGCCTGGGGCCGGACCAGCGTTCCGGGCCTGTACGCATGCGGCGAGGTGGCGTGCACGGGTGTGCACGGCGCGAACCGGTTGGCGTCCAACAGCCTGCTGGAGGGCCTGGTCTTCGCCGCCCGCATCGCCATCGACCTCGCCCGGGGCCTACCGACCCCGGCACAGCCCGTGGACCCGGTGGTGGGACGCGGCTCGGTGGGGCTCGCGGACCCGGCGGCCCGAGCCGACCTGGCCCGGGCCATGACCGACGGCGCCGGGGTGCTGCGCAGCGCGGACAGCCTGCGGGCCACCGCCAAGGCCCTCACCGAGCTCGGGGATCCACGCCTCGGCGGGGGCACGGTCACGGCCGGACCGGATGCCTGGGAGATGACGAACCTGCGGACGGTCGCCATCGCGATGGTCGCAGCCGCCGAGATGCGCAAGGAGACGCGTGGCTCGCACTGGCGGGAGGATTTCCCCGACACCGACGACGGTGAATGGCGCGGCCATGTCCTTACCCGGCTGGACGCGGAAGGCGAGCTGTCAGTGACCTACAGGGCGTTGGACGTTTCAGGCGACCCGGGCGACTCCGGTGGTTCGGGGACTCGGGTTTCCACGCAGGCGTCGGACGCCGCATGATGCCGTCGTCCTCGCTACCGCGGTTCTCCGTACCCGCGTTTCCCCCCCTGTCGCCCGCGACCACAGCGGCCCTGGTGTCCGCCGGGCTCGACCCGGGCGCGCTCATCGAACTCGTCCGGCGGGCGGTTGCCGAGGATCTGGCCGTGGGGCCGGCGGAGGCGGTGGGGCCGGCGGAGGCGGTGGGGCCGGCGGAGGCGGTGGACGTGACATCGGTCGCGACGGTCCCACCCGGGCTGCGCGGCCGGGGCGCGATCGTCGCACGTGCACACGGAGTGGTCGCGGGTCTCCCGGTGGCCGCGGCGGTCTTCGAGACGGTTCTCTCCGCACAGGGGTTGGATATCGACATCACCGCCTCGGATGGCGACCGGGTGAGCCCCGGCGACGCGGTCCTGACCGTCGCAGGTCCGGTCCGTGCACTACTCACCGCCGAACGCACGGCGTTGAACCTGCTGTGCCACCTGTCCGGGGTGGCGACGGCGACCCGCCACTGGGTGGACGCGGTGGACGGTACCGGCGTCTCGGTCCGAGACACTCGCAAGACCCTCCCCGGGCTGCGTGCGTTGGAGAAGTACGCGGTGCGCTGCGGCGGCGGCGTCAACCACCGCATGTCGCTGGCGGACGCGGCGCTGGTGAAGGACAACCACGTAGTCGCCGCGGGCGGCGTGGCTGCGGCCTTCACCGCGGTGCGCACGAGGTTCCCGGGCCTGCCGGTCGAGGTCGAGTGCGACACGCCTGCCCAGGTGGCCGAGGCCGTGACGGCCGGTGCGGACCTGATCCTCTGCGACAACATGACAACCGGCGAGCTGCGCGAGTCCGTCGCGATCGCCCGTCCGGCCGGAGTGAAGCTGGAGGCGAGCGGCGGGCTGACACTCGAGGTCGCACGATCCGTCGCCGAGACCGGTGTCGACTATCTGGCGGTCGGGGCGCTGACCCACTCGGCGCCCGCCCTCGATCTCGGCCTGGATCTGAGCCTGGGCCTCGGGTCGGCTCCCTCGACGTCGGACCGGGTCGAGGGGACGGCCTGATGCTGCTCACCGTCGACGTCGGCAACACCAACACCGTCCTCGGTGTCTTCGAGAACGACCACCTCGTGGACTCCTGGCGGATACGTACCGATCCGCATGCCACCGCGGACGAGCTGTCGCTGCTGTTCCGGGGCCTGCTGCGGGGCTATCACGTCGATGGCGTGTCGGTGTGCTCGACCGTGCCTGCGGCACTTCGGGAGATCCGGCGCATGGTGGCACGGGCGTTCCACGACGTACCAGCGGTTGTCGTGGAGCCCGGCACCCGCACCGGCGTACCCGTCCTCATCGACAATCCCAAGGAGGCGGGCGCCGACCGCATCATGAACACGCTGGCCGCGCACCACCTGTACGGCGGGCCGGCGATCGTCGTCGACTTCGGGACATCCACGAACCTGGACGTGGTCTCCAGCCGGGGTGAGTTCCTCGGTGGTGCCCTCGCTCCCGGTATCGAGATCGCGCTGGATGCCCTCGCCTCAAGAGCCGCGCAGCTACGCAAGGTCGAGCTCACTCCGCCACGATCGGTGATCGGAAAGAGCACGGTCGAAGCACTGCAGTCAGGGATGATCTACGGCGTGGTCGGCCAGGTGGACGGGTTGGTGCGCCGCATCACCGACGAGCTGGACGCCGAACCCGCGGTCATCGCGACCGGCGGGCTCGCACCGCTCATCATCTCCGAGAGCGAGACGCTCCAACACCACGAGCCGCATCTCACCCTCATCGGCCTGCGTCTTGTCTTCACCAAGAACACGTAGAGAAAACACTCCACCCCAGGTCACGGACTTGATCCGATGGTCTTGATCCGATGTCCTGGGACACTTCGAGACACTTAGTACCAGATGGCGCCGCCTTCATGGACCCTCGGTACGCTCATCTCACCCGCGTGTGGCTGGGCAGTCGGCGTGCCGTCGCCTCCTGGCTCGCGGAGATCCGGTAGGCGCGCGAACCCGTCCTGTCCACCTGCGGACAGGGCTCGCAGGTGGACATCCTGCCGGTCAGCAGCCCGGCGTGGCATTTATGTCAGCGGGACAACCCTGCTTGATCACCTTGCGGATCGCGATCTGACCGTTGCCGAACGACTTCACGACAACCGAATGACGCAACCCTTCCGCAACCAATGGCAGATCATTCAGAATAGTCGGCGTCAGTTGTCCGAGAATGATGTAGTCAACATCCTGCCAACCGTTCTTCATCTTCCCGCGGACGGCTGGGTCGAGATCCAGCTTGTAGAACCAGATCGGCTCCGGCTTCTTGCCGGCCAATTCAAGATCCGTCCATATGTTGTCGTCCGTGACGACGGTGTGGCCGTTGGGAATGTTCTCGATGTACCAACGGGCCGCGTCCCTGCTCGGCTTACTGTCATCCGCGGTCAGCGCCGTACCCAGCTTCGGTGCCCAGTCACCGGAGAGGGCCAGCAACCCCGTGGTAGCCACAGTGCCGACAGCCACAAGACGCAGGGCCGTCCGGGCGATCGGTACTCGATGCGCCCGGTCCACGAGCGGTCGTGGCAGCGTCACGTCGAGCATCCCGGCCACGCACAGCGCCGCGAACGGCAGCATCGCCGTCACGTAGGCGTATGGCATATACCCGTTACGGAACATGAATCCGACTTGGATCAGGAGCAGGATCGCGACTGCCCGGAGGCGCCCGAAAAACAGCGCCGGGAGCGCGGCAACAACACCGGAGCCCAGCAGGTACGGGTCGATCTGCAACCACAGGTTGGCCATGCTCCGGGTGCTGCTGCCCGCCTGCAACAGGCTCCCGCTCGCCTGCCGGTCGAACAGCTGCCATTTGATGGCCCCGATCAGCGAGACGTGGCCGGAGCCCTCGAAAAGCTCGTTCTTCGTCACCGCATAGAGCAGGTAGATCCCACAGATCCCGGTCAGAAAACCGAGGAAGCTGCGGCGTACAAACCTCCAGTTCCGCGGGTCACGGTTCTGCCGGAGCAGCAGATAAACGGCCGGAAGCAGCACCAGAATTGTCTCCTTCGACCAGAAGGAGAAGGCCATGAACACACCGGTCCAGATGGCCGAACCAACACTGCGGCGAGGTGATGCCGCGCAGACAAGGGCGGCCAGCATCCACATCACGGCAATGTTGTCGAGGAAAACCATACGCTGATACCACACCGCGAGCGGGGCCAGCGAGAACAGCAGCACGGATACACCTGCGAATACCCT
>NZ_CAKKTK010000099.1:0-15188 GCF_920656135.1 Frankia sp. Cppng1_Ct_nod
GGCCACATCCACGGCCGCCTGCCCGGGTAACCGCTGCGGCAGCAGGCTGCGCTGCAGGGTGAGAGCGGTGGCTCGTTCCCGGGTATAGAGACGCGCGTTGTCGACACAGACCGCGGCCCTGGCCACGATCTCCTCCGCGAGAACGAGGTCGTCGTCCTCGAAGGGATCCGGCCGCCGGTGGCGGACGAGGGTCGCCACGCCGAGCGTGGCTCCGCGGGCGCGTATCGGAACCGCGATGACCGAGTGAAACCCGTACCACTGAACCCGGGCGACCCGGACAGGATCCTTCGCGACCCATCCAGCGGTGATGTCCTCGTTCTGGCACAGCGTCGCCTGCCCGGTCTCCAGACAATGAGCGGCAGGCGAGCCGCTGGGGTATGAGGAGACCTGCCCAGGTCTGCGGGCCGTCTCCGGAGTGTTCTCCAGGATCGAACCGATGGCCATGCGGCGCAGCGCGACCGTTCCGGCGACCGGTCCGGGAGTCGGCTCGTCTCCACGCAGGACCGAGTCCAGTAGGTCGACAGCGACGTAGTCCGCGAGCTGGGGCACGGTGACATCGATCAGCTCCTCGGCGGTCCGGGTCACGTCAAGAGTGCTGCCGATGCGTGTGCTTGCGTCGTTCACCAGCGCCAGCCGCTGCCGTGTCTGATATTGCTCGGTGACGTCGAGCCCGACTACCAGCACGCCGCGCACCTGCCCCGCCGGATCCGTCACCGGCGAGAAGATGATCGACCAGGCGTGGTCGGACGATTCACCGGGCGACATGGTGACAACATGGTGGAACGCGGGCTCACCGCTGCGCGCCACGTCGCGTGCCCACGCCTGGACGGCTTCGGCGACCGGGCCGGAAAACACGTCCGTCAACACCCGCCCCAGCGCCTGATGCTCCTCTTCGATCCCGAGCGTGCGGCACAGCCCGTCGTTCATGCGCAGATGTCGCGCATCCGTGTCGAGGAGCGCCAGATTGACCGGCGCCTGGGCGAACGCCCAGTCCAGAAGTGCCCGGACGTCCCCGGGTCCCGGGACTTGCGGGCGTCGGGCGGCAAACCGGCGACCGACCGCGGTCCCCGAAAGGAACCACTGTGTCCTCCCGCCGGCGTCCTGCATCGGATGGGCACGGAGCTGGACGTCGAGGTGACGACCGTCCCGGCGGCGCACCGTGACCTCGCCGGCCCATGGTTCCTGCGCCTCGGCGGCCTTGCGGTCGCTGTCCTGGGGTTCCACTGCGAGCAGGTTCGCCGCGGGACGTCCGATGACCTCCGCCGGCGGGTAGCCGAGCAGACTCCGGGCCTGCACACTCCAGCCCACGACAACGCCGTCCGCGTCGACCGCGGCTGTGGCCAGTCCGTCGTCAGTCATCCTCACCCTCGCAGGATCTCTGCCCCGAGTACTCGTGGACGAACCACCGCACCGACCGTGCCGTTGTCGAGCACGAACGTCAGCGATATCGCTCCACGGATGGCCGTAGCAGCTTCACCACAAGCGGTCCGCCGGATTCATTGAGCCGTTCGACGTCTTCGGCGGTCCTTCTTCTGCCCGCGGTGGTTTCTATCGTGTCACTCTGTCTCGGAGAGTTTTCGGTGAATCTCCTGACTTTGCCGGCTTTACGTAGGGGCCGACGATGGTGTCACGCCGGTGGTCGACCTGAGACAATCCGATCCGGGAAGATCGCGCCCTCGACGTGGCAGTGACGATCATGCCGAACACCAGCAACGCTTCCGGTTCCGCCAATGCGCAATCATCACGTGGGCATCATTGATGGCCATGCAGACCACAGTAGCCGTGCTAACAGGTCGGCCGGCTCCCCGCATGATGCCGGCTTCCATATACTTCCCTTCCTATGGACAATGTGGAGCTTTTGGATCAGATACGCCAGTTGCGCAGCGAGGGGAAGTCGCCGAAGGAGATCGCCCGCGTCCTCGGCATGCCACCCTCGGCGGTCGCCTCCCTGGTGCGGACCGTCGCGACACAAGGCCACACCACAGCGGGTGAACCACAGGTCGTCGGTTGTTGGGTCAACGTCAGCTGGAGCCGGGGAATCTCGGTCGACCAGTCACACGGCTGGGCTGACGAAGCACCATCGCAGGACGACACAGGCGGGCTGGTGAGCGTGCTGGTCGCCCGCAGACATCGCTGGGATAAAGTGTCGGTGTGCGGATACCTCGCTGACGTCTACTGTCTGGGCGTCAAGAACGCCTTCGGCCCTGACATCAAGGACGAACTCGATCTGCGGAGGTTCCTGCCGGACTACTACGCCGCCTACCCGTGCGGATGGCAGGACGCGCCGATCGAGCTCGCTCAGCACATCGTGTTCGGCGCAGTCGAATACGCCCGCCGACTCGGTTTCGAGCCCCACGCCGACTTCGCGCAGGCCGCCGCCCATCTCGGTGCATGGAAAGGCCCGTCAGCCATCACCTTCGGCAAGGAAGGCAAGCCGTACTACATCTCGGGTCCGTATGACAACCCTCTCAAGGTCATCAAGACTCTGGAACGCACAGTCGGCCCGCCTCCCAACTTCGATTACCTGGTCGTGCCGGAAGCACCACTCACCCTCACCCGTCAGGATCATTTCCTGTGACAGGGTGTTTGAGAATCGTCGTTCGATCAGCAAGCCGCGTCCAGACGGTTCCTGACAAGGCCCGAACCTTATAGATCTTCGATCGGTAAGGTTCGGGCCCAGCCGATACCGGAGGAGTTGTATCGGTTTGACCGAGAACGCAGCCGGGATCCGTCTGGGCGTGGCGAGCCGGACAGATGGTTCCCAAACATGCCCTAAGTGGGCATGTTACATCATTAATCAGCCGTGCCGGCCCGCGGATCAGGGCTCAGAACAGGCTTTTGCCGTAGCCACCGTCCAGCCGGATGGTCTCTCCGGTCAGGAAGGCGGCCTTCTCCGAGCAGAGGAATGCGACGAGTGACCCCATCTCCTCCGGACGCCCCCAGCGGCGGACCGGAACCTCCTTCGCATACCAGGACTCGTCCTTCACGTTCTGCGATTTCAGGTAGTCATCCGCCAGTTCGCTGTGGAACGGTCCGGTCGCCACGACGTTGGAGGTGATGCCGTGCTCGCCGTACTCCTCGGCGAACGTCTTCATCATCCCCGCAATACCCACGCGAAGGTTGGCAAGCACCAGCGGGTCCCGGTGATGCGGCGTCTTCAGGCAGATGGAGGCGATGTTTACCAGGCGTCCCCAACGTTTTTCCATCATGTTCGGGATGACTTCCCGGGTCAGGTAGACCTGGCTCATGATGAACTGGTCGTTGGTACGAAGGAAATCCTCGTCGGCGCAGTTGAGGAAGCCCCGTCCGTAGTCGTCGCCGGGAAGCGGGCCGGGTGGGTTCGTCACCAGGATGTCGGGATGCCCGAAGGCGTTTCTCGTCGCCGTTATGATCGCGAAGGCGCCCGCGGGAGTGGTCATGTCCGCGACCACACCCAGCGCCGCGCCGCCCGCCTTTTCGATCTGCTTGGCCGTTGCCTCCACGACATCCGGCTGGCGACCCGTCAGGACGACCGCAGCCCCCTCCTTCGCCAGTTCGGCCGAGATTCCACGACCGCAGCCGCGGCTGCCGCCGGCAACGACGGCGACCTTGCCACCGAGTCCCAAGTCCATCTCTGGTTTCCTCTCTATCCGCGAAGCTGGACCTGGTCTCTATCTGCGGAGCCGGACCTGGTCGCCCCAGCCGTGGAGACGCTCCCACAGCAGGTGGCGGGTACCAGCGAAGTTGTGCCGCCTCCGGGAAAGGCGAAGAGGACGACGGGCGGTTGCGCCGGGTCGAGATCGTCCGGGCTGACCACGGTCGCAGCCAGGGACAGCCTGCCGTCGATCGGAACGCTACCGGTGACATCGATGCTCGTGTCCGTACGGAAAGGCATGCGCCTTTTATAGTGCGATAATTATGATGAAACAAGAGGGGTGCGATAAGGGCGGACGGCGGGTGGACCTTCGCCGTGAGGTTCCCGACCAACCGCCACCGCCGCATCCCCGGCCCGGTGGCGATGTCCGCCGGGAGCCGCCGGACACCCCACGGCGACCAGCAAGATCGACTACTGCCCCGCAGCGTAACTCGGCGGCCCGACCCATCGGCCCGACCCGGCGGGTCTCCCTCCCGGCCTCCGTCGCACCATCCTCACCGGGGCGCGCCCCCGCCCACCCAGGCCTGGGACCCTGGAGCCTCCGGCCCAGAAAAAACCATGGGCGATCCGCCCTTGCCTGGACGGTCCCGCCGTCCTGTATGCTTCTGTTCAGGTGCCGGGCGAGCCTCCTCCCAGGAGGGTCGCCGCAGAAACCGGCACAGCGGTGGTATAACTGAACAGCACACAGCATGGTCCCGTGGTGAAGTCTGGAGTTCACGCCGCCCTGTCAAGGCGGAGGTCGCGGGTTCGAATCCCGTCGGGACCGCGCTCGCACCATCGATCAGCATCCGCGTGACGCTGATATCACCAGGTGGTTGCGATCTGGCAGACCCTCGTATGACAGGATAGTCGAATCGGGGCAGGTAGCTCAGTCGGTACGAGCGTCCGCCTGAAAAGCGGAAGGTCGGCGGTTCGACCCCGCCCCTGCCCACCACCCCTGACCTACGGTTTTGCTATTTTGATCATCGTTCCTGGCCGCCATTGACGGCAACCCTGACGGCAACGTCAGCGAAGCTGATCGTCCAGCTTGCTCAACGCGTCCCGCATCTGGCCGAGGGATGTATGCGCGTAGATCGTCATCGTAACTTCGATCGCCGAGTGTCCGGCGATGTCCCGGACCGTGTGCGGCGGTATGCCCAGGTGCAGGAGCAAGGTTACGCAAGTATGACGGAGATCATGAAAACGAACGCCTTCGGCACCGATCTTCTCGCGTAGCGGGTACCAGCTCCGCCGGAGGTTGTCCGGTTCGATCGGCGTTCCAATCACGCTCGTGAAGACGTGGCCCGTCTCAACCCAGTCCGGCCCGGAGTGCGCCCGTTCCTCCCGCTGCCGCTCGGTATGCCGGCGTAGCGCGTCCGCGGTAGCACCGAGAAGCGGGATCGTCCGTTCTGACCGTTCCGTCTTCGGCGTGACCGTCCGAAGCTCGCCGCCGACCCGTTGCAGGTTGCGACGCACGGTAAGCGTTCCGACGTCAAGATCGATATCCGACCAGTGGAGCCCGAGCAGCTCGCCACGCCGCAGCCCGAGGAAGAGTGCAAGGACGTAGAGCGCGTGCAACCGGTCGTTCTCTGCCGCCACCAGCAGTTTGCGTGCCTGGTCGACGGTGAGCCCGCGGTTGACCTTGTACTTCGGACCGGAGACCTTCACCAGCTTCGCCACGTTCCGCCGGATCAGCTCCTCCCGTACCGCCGCCTCCAGCGCGTTGCGTAGCACAGCATGGACCTGCTGCCGCAGACGGATGGACGGCAACGACTTGCAGCACCGGCCGACCGCACAGCATCGCCGCTCGCCCTCGGCCCGCTTCTGGTCCGTCTTGTGAACGCAGCACAGGCACATGTTTTCCAGCCGCCGGAGGAACAGCCGCACGTCGGCCCCGGTCAGCTTGTTCAGCTTCTTCTTGCCGAGCGCCGGCACCAGGTGGACGCGGACGACCACTTCGTAACCCTGATACGTCCTCGGCTTGCACGCCGGCTTCACGATCTGCTCAAGCCAGTAAGTCAGGAACCGCCCGACTGTCCAACCCGTCGCCTCCGTAGGAATGCCCTGATCAGAATTCGCCTTGAGATCGGTCAGCTTCTGCCGAACCTCCTCATCCGTCTTCCCGTAGACCCGGCGCCGCTTGTACGTTCCATCGGACATCAGCATGTAGGCCGCACCCTCCCAGCGCCCGTCCTGACGCTGGTAGTAGGTGCCCTCACCGTTGATTCGCTTCGCCATCGGGGCGAGCCTCGCTTTCGAGTTCGTCGAGCGTGGGTAACCCGCTCCTCTGAGAGCCGCGAGGATCTGCGGTGGCGCCGGCCGCATCCAGGGCACTACGTGTCGCTTCGCGATCGGCCTTCGGTCGACCCTGGACACGACCTTCACCATGGCAGGTTCAAATGCCACCAGAGGAACAGGAAGAAATGAGGAAAGGGCCGCGGGTACCGGTCAGTGCGGCTGGGGTTGCGCGGGAACCTTGCGGTACGGGGTGGTGTCGGGTACCCAGCCGCCGGCCGGACCAGGCCTGTGTGATGGGCGGGTTGCCGGAAGCGCGATACCGGGGATCGCGCGGAACACCAAGACGACGTCGACGTCTCCGAGCGCTTCGATGAAGACCGCGTCGGTGGGGATCGCGACGGCGGTTCGGGCGACGTCGAAGGGGTCGGCGCCGGGTTTGATGGTCATCTCGTAGTAGCCGTGGCCGGGGCTGTTGAGGCGGACGAAGGGCTGTCCGTCGGAGGGGTCGCGCGGTGGGTCGAGGTCAGGCGGAATGATGGGTGTCACGGTCTGCGCTCCTTGCATCGGAAGGGGTGCGGATCGAGGTCCCGGTGTGGTGTTGGCGCACCCACCGGGGCCGCTTACATGATCTTTCGGGTTTGAAAGCCTACGCCGTGTCCTGGGTGGACCGCGGGCCAATGGACCGGTCAGGGTGGGTTGCCGAACACCAGCCGTCCCCCGTCCCCGCGCGAGCGTGGTCACGCCGCAGCCTCCCCGCCGCAGAGCCCGCGGAGCCGATCCACGTAGGCGACGAGCACCGCCCGAGGGATCCGCCGTGCCCGGCCGATCCGGACGGATTCGATCTGACCCGCCGCCATCAGTTCGTAAACGGTCGACCGGCCGACACCGAGGACGGCGGCGGCTT
This sequence comes from Frankia sp. Cppng1_Ct_nod, assembly GCF_920656135.1. Taxonomy (NCBI): domain Bacteria; kingdom Bacillati; phylum Actinomycetota; class Actinomycetes; order Frankiales; family Frankiaceae; genus Frankia; species Frankia sp. Cppng1_Ct_nod. The sequence goes on from NZ_CAKKTK010000099.1 coordinate 6,756, forward strand.
CGGTTGCGGTCAGGAGGAGCTTGTTCACGGTTCCTCGCTTGGAGTTGTTGTCAGGGACGAAGATCACGCAGCATCGCGGAGCGGAAGCCCGGTTGCCGAAACCGGGTCGGGATCCCCGCGAGCCCCCCGGGCGGCGCGGGCGGCGTCCAACTGGGCGCGCCAGCGGTGCCGGTCCGCGACCGCGCGCAGGAGCAGGTGTTCCCGGCGGGGTGTCGCCGGATCTCCGGGGTGCAGGAGTTGCCAGACGACCCGGTCGGACGCGCCGCCGCCGGTGTCCCCGGTGTGGCCGGTGTCGGTGTGGCCGAGGACGGCGAGTTGTTCCCGGACCCACGTTTTGCGATCTTGCTTGTGGTCGGCGAGTGTTTTCCCGGACCATTTCCGGGAGACCAGGACGCGGCGTCCGCCGAAGCCGAGGGTTTCCCGGCGGTGGACCTTGCCCTTGCACCGTCCCGGCACGAGCCCGGCCCGGGGGTTTTTCGGCTGGACGCCGTAGCGCAGCCAGTTGGAGCAGCCCGGCGCGCACGGTTCGTAGCGGAGTGCGTCGGCAAGCCGGTCGACGTGCGCCCGCTGCGCGTCGGTGGCGACCGCATGGCAGGTGTCCAACGACTTCGTCAAATACTTGGTCAGGTAGCCGATCAGCCGGCCGGTGTTGCTGTCGTTCGCGGTCACGCCGTCCGCGCGGACCTGCACGCCGAACCGGACCACGTGCGTAGGTTCTTCGTCGTCGCCGATGGCGTCCAACGCCTCATCCCAGGTCGGCAGCGACGCCCCGGTGTCGGGGTCGTGGTAGCCGCCGGCCTGTTCGTTCCAGACGGGCAGCCGGTCGGGGCTGTAGGTCGGCTGGTTGCAGGCTGGCCACCACACCTGGTGATAGGTCGCCGCCGCGACCTGGCGGAGCAGGACCCGGGGGATCGTGCCGCGCATCGCCGCATGCAGATGCGGTGCAAGGCGGCGTTGCGGTTCCAGGCAGGCGAAATATTGGACGTCGTACCCCACCGCCCGGCGCAGGTTCTGCCAGAAACGGTCGACGAGTTTGGGAAAGTGGATCGCGTCGCGGGCCGCCCGCCGGTAGTCGTAGCCGTCCGGGTCCACCGGCGTGCCTTCCGAGGTGACCCGCCCGTACGAGTCGCAGGTGAGGGTGAGGAACATCGACGGCCGCCACACCGTCCCATCCGACCCGGTGAACGTCCGCCCCACGGTCCGCCGGTCCACCGGCAGCCGGGGCAGATCCGGGGCATCCTGGCGCCGCCGCGTCGACCGGGTCCGCCGGGGCCGGTCGCGGCTGTCCGGCGCGGTCTTCCCCCGGACGCCGAGATCGTTCAACGCTTCGTCGACCTGCGAGATCAGATCATCGACTTCGGCGACCTGCCCGACATCGTGGCCGGTGGCGGCGTCGGTGCGGACGGCTTCGAGATCCGCCCGGAGCTGGACGAGGGTCTTCGCCTCGTCGCCGGGCGGGTCGGGGTCGGGCAACGGTTCGTCATCGAGATGCCACCCCGCCTGGCACTGCGCCATCCGCAGCTTCCGTGCTTTCTCCGCACACGGCGGACACTTGGACGCCAGGGTGGCGCCACACGGCACCGGGATGATCTCGGTTTCCCCGGTGACCACGTCCACGCGGCGCATCGCCAACGGTCGGATACACACCCCGTTCTCCACCGCGACCGCCTCCAGGACCTGGCGGGCGAGTGGCTGGCGCATCCGGGCGGCCCGGCTCCCCGCCGCCGGCTGGATACTCAAGGCAGAACCGCCCGCCGGACGGTCCGGCGGTGCGGCCGGCCGGTCGGAGGGGTCCGCGTCGTCGGTCATGCGGCCCAGCCATCGACGTCCGGGGTCCAGCCCGACCCGGCGCCGTCGCGGTCGAACCCCTGCCCGTACTCACGGACCATCCGTGCGATTTCCGCATCGTCGATCCAGGAGGCGCGGACCCGCAGCGGGTCGGTCTGCCCGTCGGCCAGCACATAGCCCACCCCCGGCATGCCATCGCTGATCTCCTCCGCCCATGCCCCGCGAGCATGAGCACCACCACCCAACACGAGATCGACCTGGTCGGCTTCGGTCATCCGCAACGCCACCCGGACCGGGAACAGGTCCCGAAACGGCAACACCTCTTTCCGCGGGTCCTGCACCGCCCCGACCACCACCACCCCCGGCGCCCGGCCCTGGGACAGCAACAGCGGCAGCGACGCCGACAGTCGCCGTTTCACCTCCCGGTCGGTCACATACGCGGTCAGGGAGGCAAGCTCATCGACGATCACAACGATCAGTGGCTGACCCACCGACGGGGCGTGTAGCCGCGACACCCCGCGCAGCCACACCGCCCGGTTCCGCATCACCGTCACCGCATCATCAAGCAGCGCGGCGATACTCGCCGTGTCGGTGGCGAACCGGGCGAACATCGGCTCACCGAACGCCAGTTCCATCCCGCCTTTCGGGTCACAGACCCATAGTTCGACGAGACCGGCACGCACCGCCGGGCCGAGCCCGCGGATCGTCGACCAGATGACCGACCCTTTCCCCGACCCGGTTGCCCCCGCGACCAGGACATGCGCGCCGAGAACCGGAAGCCGCCACGGCTGGCCGTCGTCACGGCGGCCCACGGGAATCCCGGCCAGGTCCACCGGGCAGACATCAAGATCCCAGCCGTCCCCGTCCTCGTCCTCGTCGTCGGGGTTGTCAAGGTCCACCGGCGGCACCGGGTGGGTAAGGGGGTCGCGGCGGGTGAACTCCACCCAGATGAACCCGACCCGATCCGCACGGATGCGGCAGGCCTGGGCGCGAAACGCGTGACGCAGCGCCTCTGCCTGCTCCGCCCACAACTCCGGGGTCTGCCCGTAGAGCAGCTCGACGCGTAGCCGGTCCGCCCACCGATCCGAGCGGACCTGGCGGATCCGGGGGAACGTTTCCGCGAACGCCACCCGGTCGCCGTTCGACGTCGGCACCCTGATCGCCAGGCCGGTATGCACCATCACCGGACGCCACCGCCACCGGTACACGATGAGCAGTCGCAGCCGGCCCGATGCCCAGCGGGCCAGCAAGGTAAACGACCGCCGATGCGCCAACCGCCAGGCAACCGCGACCAGGAGCAGGCCGGCGGCCAGCAGGCCCAACCCGACCAGGCCCAGCCGATCCCGGACCACGAGCACCGCGAGCAGCACGCCGACCGCCACCGGATGCCGCACCAGAAAGACGACCAGATGGGCGAACATCCGGCCGGCCAGGCCGACGAGCAGCATCCACAGCGGCACATCGACCTTCGGATGCCGTGTCGGCACGTCGGGAAACGGCCGCGAGCCGTTGATTCTGGCCATGACAGAACACACCCACCCTGCATGAAGAGGAAAAGAAAAGGAAGACAATCAGCGGAAGGGGACGGGGGAGGAAAGAAACTCGACAGCCACCCCGGAACCGCACGGGAGAACAACCAGACTCAGGCCGCTACCACGGTTCCGCCGGCCGGGTCATCGGCCGAGTTATCGGCGGCGTCGGTCGTGGTGAACCGTTCGCATTCGGCCAGGAAAACCCCCACCGCATCGGCAAGGTCCCGGGCGAAAGCCAGCGCCGCCGCCCCCACCCCACCGGAGGAAACAGCGATCGTCACCCCGACCGGACCGGAGAAGACCGACAGGATCGGGGTCCTGTCCGGGTAGCGATGGCAGATGACAGACGCCCCACCCCCCGCGGTAAACGCCGTCTCCAACCGGGTCACGGCCCCGACCACATCGGTGGACGCCTGCCCGGTCATGCCGCTGCCCGCCGGCCGCCCGTGCCGACCGGCCGCATCCCCCGCGCCCGCAGCGCGAGGCCCTGCCGTGGCTCGAAACCTTCCCGTTGGATGATCCACGGAGCGACGGTCAGCCCGTCGAACTCCACCGGCCGCAACGCCGTACCCGCCAACGGCTCCGGGGGCACCGGCTGCACCGGCGCGGCTATCTTCACCTTCACCTCCGCCGACCCGGCCCGCGCATTCGGGTCCGCGTCCATCACCCGCACCACCCACAGCAGCTCACCGGTGCCCTTGTCCCGCTCCTGCTCGATCACCCCCGCCTTCGCCTTCTCGAAGTCGTTCACCGCGTCCACCCCGAGCACGAACGCACCATGGGGAAACACATCCTCGAACCGAACCGGAATCCGCCGCGGTATCGCCATCGCCGCCCACCTCCGTAGGGATCAGGTCCGGATGTTGCCGGCAATCTCGCCGCGTTCCGGACAGCACCTACGATGGGCCACTCACCAACCGCTTGCCAAGCGATATCTGATCTATGTATACCGAGTCCGTATGAAATCCATACACCCGGCATCTAGAATCTCGACATCCGTTTGCTGTGAAGCTATTTTTGACAAGTGGCAAACAAAAACGCCGTCCCGCCCTACACCGCACGCGGCCGTGTCGAGGGTGAGAACTGGCAGGCTGTCGCCGACGTGCTGAACGCCCGCATGGCCGCGCGACGCATCGGACAGCAGGCCCTCGCGACCGCTTCAGGTGTGTCCGTGGCCACCCTGCGCCAGGTCCAGCACGGTACGCATGCCCGCCGGGTCCAGAATGCCACGCTGACCGCGATCGCGCGTGCTCTGGGCTGGCCCGATGACCATCTGATCCGGGTACTACTCGGCGACCAGCCATCCCTCGAGGCTTCTCCACCCGTGGGTACAGACCGGATGGTCGTGGCTCGTCTGGACGCGCTCGAAGGCGACTTGCGGCGCATGAACGAACGCCTTTCCGTTATCGAACGGCACCTCGGTGTGTTCGACTCCTGACATGACGAAGGGCCGGAACCCGAGCGGAGGATAGACACTCCGCCTGTGGTTCCAGCCCCTCGATCAGACCGCCCGGCCGTACCTTTGGATGAGCAACAACCGGACTATGCCGCGCTGTCGCCCTCTACTTGGTCAGCCGAACGGAAAACCAGCGTGACCTCGACGTCGCCGAATGCTTCGACGAAGTGCATACCTTCCGGGAGCGACGCCCACGCGCTGATCAGGTCCGCCGGCCGGGCGTCCGGTCGTATGGTCATCGCCCAGGTGTTCCAGGTCGAGCAGAACACCGCGGTCACGCCCGGACCGCCGCTCCCGCCCTCTGCGTCCGTTCCCATGCAGCCCCGTCCGGCGGTGTCGGCGGTCATCGGCCGCCAGCCCGGCGGATCGTGCGTGTCAGGGCCGCATCCAGCACCATCCGGCTTCCTGCCGGCGGTACGACGTTTTCGACGAAGAAGAACAGCGGCGTGATCTGATAGTCGCCCCAGCCCTGTTCGAGCGCGAACAGCTCCGCCGATCCGGCCGAGTCAAACGTGATCGTCGTGTCGCGGACCCGCCGTCCGTCCCCCGGCTCGAAACGCACCACACCCCACAGCACAGGCATCCGCTCGTGCCTGTCGCCGTCCGCTGTGCTGTCCCTGGCTACCGTCATCGGCCCTACCGTCCCGTCCGCGTCTCGGGGTTGGACGCCGACCCGGTCCCGCACAGACACCGCTTCGACGCGAGACCGGGCCGGTTGCGGACGACCTTGCCGGCGCAGGAGGCGTCACGGAAGGCCGCCGGCCGTATACGCCAAAACACGCGATCTATCCACTTACCGTATAGACTCACGGTGCTCGGTCAGAGAACGGACGGTCATGCATCCACCGTCAGGAGGCACCGATGGCGTCGGAACGCCGCCCTTTACCGCCCGCTCCCGCCGGCCTGTGGGACCGGCCCGACATGGCCGAGGCAATCACCGGCCGGGACATGGCAACCGTCCTTGCGATCTACCGGAAGTACACCGGCGCCACCCAGACACAGATTGCCGGAGCCTGCGAGATCCCGCAGTCCCACATCAGCGAGATTCAGAATGGACGCCGCCGGGTCACCAGCCTGGAAATCTTCGAGCGTCTCGCGGACGGACTCGGCATCCCCCGTACCCGCTTGGGTCTGGCCGACCGACCCGGAACCCAACCAGCGAGCGCACCGGCCCCGTCCGGCGGGCCACTACCGACCGACCTGGTCCCGGAGATCCTGCGGGTCTACCCCAACCGGACAGCGGTCCCCGGCGAGATGTGGCGGGCACTCCTACGCGGCACGCGGGACGCGGTCGACATCCTCGTCATCGCCGGACTGTTCCTCCCCGACGGACACGCCGACCTGGTCCCGCTCCTGCGGGGCAAGGCCGACAGCGGCGTGAAGATCCGCTACACCCTCGGTGACCCCGCATCCGACGCGGTGGCGCTGCGCGGAGCGGAAGAAGGCATCGGCAACAACCTCGCCGCCCGGACCCGGCTCACCCTCACCTACCTGTCCGGGCTCCAGGGCGTCCCCGGTATAGATGTCCGCCTGCACACCACGACCCTGTACAACTCGGTCTACCGGTTCGACGGTGACATGCTCGTCAACACTCACGTCTACGGCGCGCCCGCCGCGCATTCCCCGGTCCTCCACCTCCGCCAGACTGCCGGGGGAAGCTTGTTCGAGCACTACGCCGCCAGTTTTGAGAAGGTCTGGGTCACTACCGAAGGAGCCTGGTAGATCCGTGGCACGTATCGACTACTTCAACGACCCGAACGCCCCTGCCGCGAACAGCGTCGTCCCGTCGGTCACCGCCGTGGTCACCGACGAGCAGGGCCGCATTCTCATGGTCCACAAGACCGACAACGACCTGTGGGCGCTACCCGGCGGCGGAATGGACCTCGGCGAGTCGATCGCGGACGCCGCCGTCCGCGAAACCAAGGAAGAGACCGGCATCGACATCGAGGTCACCGGCCTTATCGGGGTGTACACCAACCCCCGGCATGTTCTCGCCTACGACGACGGCGAGGTCCGCCAGCAGTTCTCGTTGTGCTTCACAACCAGGATGCTTAGCGGCACGCTGCGGACCAGCAGCGAAACCAAGGAAGTACAGTTCGTCGCCCCCGCCGACCTCGACACCCTGAACATCCACCCGTCCATGCGCCTACGGATCGATCACTACCTTGAAGGTCGGACCATCCCCTATATCGGCTGACCAGCCGCAGCCAACCGGGTGAACGTCCGATCGATCGATGCCGCCAGCACAGGACGAGCACGGGCGATCGACCGTTGCACGACCGACCCTTCCCCGTACCGGGAGAAGATCTCCGCGACCCGCTCAGGGAACGTGAACCGCTGCCCCTTCGGCCCGGTCGTCATGTCCGCCAACACCAGCGCGTCCATGACGGGGGAGTCCTCCAGCTCCCACGGGGCCAGTTCCTCGGACAGGCCCCGTTCCTCGGCCTCGATCCACGCACACGAGTGATGGGCCACCAGGGCACACAGCCGATCCGTGGCGTCCGGTAGTTGCGCCAGGTACCGGGCGCCGTCCACCGGATGGAACCGCAGCAGGGCCAGCGACGGCGCATAGCCGATGTCATGCAGCCACGCCGCGGTGACCAACAGATCCCGTTCGGCCAGATCGACAGCCGCCGCAGCTTCCCGAGCCCGAGCCGCTACAGCCTGCACATGTCGCCACCGGTCACCCAACGGAATCAAAAGTTCGCTCGCTAACCGCTCGGCGGCCGCTACATCCACCCACACGACAGTACGTACCAGGCGCTCTGACGTCAGCCAAGCCGCTATAAGCCCGCTGCCATAGGCCCGCAAGTTGCCGAATTATCCGTTTTAGGATCAAGAGCGCGGCGCGGGCCGCGCCGCGCGACGGCTGCGCGTGGCGCTGGCGCGCCATGCTCGCCGGGTGCGTCGCTGGCCCGCCACCGCGCACAGCCCAGACCAGAAATGGCAAGTGTGCCCGGCATCCCAGGACCCGTGGGGATTCCGGTCGGGCCGGCCGCCGCCGGATAGGCGAATCCACGCCGTACCGAGCGGCATGGATTCGCGATGTTGGTCCTGTTCCGCGGTCAGGTTCACCGAACGCCCGAGCATGTTTCGGGATGCGCAGCCACGCGACCACCGGAGACCATTGCCGGGCACGCCAGGGCATACGACAAACGAGTAGGGGGCACGCCATCTGGCAGCCGGGAGACAGCACCAGGTCGCTTCGCTCCCCGGGCAGCCCGACCCCTCGCCCATCATGATGAGACCGGCTGTGGTCACCGCCTGAGGAGCTTTCTCCACTAGCGCTCTCGGCGTTGCCCGGAATTCGCGACAGCAGCAAGATTTTCTCTGATCATGACCGAAAAAGGGTGGTCGGGGCCGTAGACCGTCTCGGCGATCGCCAACGCCCGCTCGAACAACGGCAACGCCTCCCCGGCCCGACCCAGGTCTTGCAACGCCCCCGCCAGATTGTTCAGCCGGGTGGAGACGCCGGGGTGGTCGGGGCCGTAGACCGTCTCGGCGATCGCCAACGCCCGCTCGAACAACGGCAACGCCTCCCCGGCCCGACCCAGGTCTTGCAACGCCGACGCCAGATTGTTCAGGTCGGTGGAGACGTCGGGGTGGTCGGGGCCGTAGACCGTCTCGGCGATCGCCAACGCCCGCTCGAACAACGGC
>NZ_CAKKTK010000100.1:0-14683 GCF_920656135.1 Frankia sp. Cppng1_Ct_nod
GTTTCGGTCACATCACCTGGCGGCGCATCATACATTTTCGACAACTCAGGGAGAAGCCGCACCACGTGGCCACAACGGCCGTAGTCCGACAGACCAGTGACGAACGGACGTGCAAGGAACGACCGGGTCAGGACGGGTCGGGCAGGCCGTCCGCGGCCGTGGGGTCGGCGTCCGGGATGTCGTCGGCGTCCACGATCGTGTAGGCATAGCCCTGTTCGGCGAGAAAGCGCTGGCGGTGCGCGGCGTACTCCTGGTCGATCGTGTCCCGGGAAACCACCGTGTAGAAATGCGCGCCGCGGCCGTCCGCCTTGGGACGCAGCACCCGCCCGAGCCGCTGCGCCTCCTCCTGCCGTGAACCGAACGTGCCACTGACCTGGATGGCCACCCCCGCCTCGGGCAGGTCGATCGACACGTTCGCGACCTTTGAGACGACCAGGGTCTTGATCTCTCCCGTCCGGAACGCCTCGAAAAGGCGCTCACGTTCCCGGTTGCGGGTCGACCCCTGGATGACCGGGACACCGAGCAGCTCGCCAAGCTGGTCAAGCTGGTCGAGGTAGGCACCGATGACGAGCACCCGGTCGTCGGCATGGCGTTGCACCAGCCGCTGCACAACCGCCCGCTTACTGTACGCGGTCGCGCACATCCGATAACGCTCCTCGGGCTCGGCAACCGCGTAGGCCATCCGCTCGTCCTCGGTGAGGGTCACCCGCACCTCGGTGCACTCGGCCGACGCTATCCAGCCCTGCGCCTCGATCTCCCGCCACGGAGCGTCGTACCGCTTGGGACCGATCAGCGAGAAGACGTCGCCCTCCCGTCCGTCCTCACGGACCAGGGTCGCGGTCAGTCCGAGGCGGCGGCGGGACTGGATGTCAGCGGTCATCCGGAACACCGGCGCCGGCAGCAGGTGCACCTCGTCATAGACGATCAGCCCCCAGTCGCGGGCTCCGAACAGATCCAGATGTAGGTACTCGCCCTTACGGCGGGCCGTCATCACCTGGTAGGTGGCGATGGTGACGGGCCGGATCTCCTTGCGTTCCCCCGAGTACTCACCGATCTCGTCCTCGGTGAGCGAGGTCCGCTTCAACAACTCCGAGCGCCACTGCCGGCCGGCCACCGTATTGGTGACCAGGATCAGTGTCGTGGCACCCGCATGCGCCATGGCGGCCGCGCCGACGATGGTCTTGCCCGCACCGCTCGGCAGCACCACCACCCCGGAGCCGCCCTCCCAGAACCCCGCGACCGCGCCCTTCTGATAAGCGCGCAGCTCCCAGCCGTCCTCCCGCAGTGTGATCGGGTGCGCCTCGCCGTCGACATAGCCGGCAAGATCCTCGGCTGGCCAGCCGATCTTGAGTAGTGCCTGTTTGAGCCGTCCGCGCTCGGAGGGGTGCACCGCGACCGTGTCGTCGTCGACGCGCTGCCCGAGCAGCGGCGCGACCTTCTTCGACCGGACCACCTCCGTGAGTACCGCACGGTCGACGGTCCGCAGAACCAGACCTCGGACGGGATCGTTCTCCAGCCGTAGCCGACCGTAGCGGTCCATGGTGTCGGCGACATCGACGAGCAGCGCGTGCGGGACCGCGTAGCGGGAGAACCGGACGAGCGCGTCGACGACCTGCTCGGCATCGTGACCGGCGGCACGGGCGTTCCACAGCGCCAACGGGGTGACCCGGTAGGTGTGGACATGCTCGGGGGAACGTTCCAGCTCGGCAAACGGGGCGATCGAGGCACGCGCCTCGCCGGCCTGCGGATGGTCGACCTCAAGGAGCAGGGTCTTGTCCGACTGGACGATCAACGGCCCGTCGGCCACCTCTCACCGTCCTTCCGAGGCGATATTCATCGGCCCTACCATCCCATATGGCGCCGGCCCAGCCCGCGTCGCCGTCCGTCACGGCAGATCGGGAACGTCTTCCGGCTCCAGCGTCTCCAAGGCGTCCTGAGCTTTCTGACCTGGTACTGAGGCTTTCCGGCCGGGTACCGGCCTCGGATCGGCGGTACCCCCGGCGTCCGTGCCGGCGTCCGTGCCGGCGAGGCCGTCCGCGACGCCCGCCTCATACGACCAGTCGAATCCCCCGAGCCCGCTGCCCGGCAGCACGTCCTCGACGTCCAGCACGCCGGTGACGCGGTGCAGCGTAAAACGCCGGGTCGTCCTGTTGCGCTCGTCCCATGCGGTGACCCAGCCCCCGTCGACGACCAGCGGACGGACGATGTGTTCGCTGGACTTCCCCTGCTGGTCGACGTGCCCGACCAGCACCCGGCGGCCCGCGCGTACCGCCGACTGCAGAGTCAGCAGGATCATCGGGGCGGAACGCACCATTCCGTCGACCACCGAACCGATCGCGGCAGCAGCCGCCCGGGTCGCGCGGGAGCTCTCATCCCCACGGCGGATCATCAGTACCACGCCACGGAGCTGCTCGTAGCGGCTTCCCGTCATCTCGGCATTGCTCGGTCGCGGACGGCCCGGCGTCCGGTGCACCTCCGGCCGGCTGAGCACCACCCGCCCGTCGGGTCCTTCCCCTACCGGGGAGAACCCGGCCGCGCGCAGACCTTCCAGCAGTTTGGGCATGGGCATCGAAGAGATCACCACAGTGGGTGCGACCCGCCTGAGCCCAAGCGCCTGGGTCCGCCTGGACGCCACGACCTCGGACAGGACGGCCGTGTCATCACACCGCAGGTACGACGCGGCCGGCCCGACGCGCAGTCGGCCGTGGCGACGCGCGACATCGTCGACAAGATATTCCAACGTCTGAGGCACGCCGGTCCGGGCGAGGCGGACCAGGAACTCACGGATGTCCTCGGCGGTTCGGCCGGCGTCGAGCGCGCGGCGCAGGGACGTCTCGGAGAACCGGAAAACCGTTGCCGCGCCGGACGACTCGACATCGGCCATCTGCGTCAGCTCCGCGGCGAGTTCCGGTACCAGCGGGCCGGGAGCCACAGCAGTCAGATCAGCCTGTACAAGCAGTTCGCTGACGGGTTCGGGCAGCATCGGCTCCAACGCCGCAGCCAGCTCATGGCGACCGACACCGTCCGTACCATCGCCACGAGTCAGCACCCTGCCTGCCGCCGAGAGCGCGCCACGGCCGGTGATACCCAGTAGATCGGCTTCGGTGAAGATCCAGTCGACCATCCGGTCCAGTAACGGCCCGCCGCGGCGGGGTATCCGCCATTCCAGTAGTGCCCGCACGCTGTCGCGTGTCGGCGCCAGCCCGGCCGGTGCGGCGGCGAAGGCGTCCAGGACGAGCCGGCGCAGTTCCGACGCGGACGGCCGGCGAACCTCGTGGGAGAGGGCGGCGATCTGGCGGCCCTTGTCGTCACGCTCCCCGACCAGCCCGGGCACCTGCGCCGAACGCAGCCATGCCTCAACCAGCGTGGCCCACCGCATGGCGCGCGTATCCACACACCATCTGTCGTAAGCCGTCGTGGGCATGATCTGGACTTCCGTACCGGGGGTGTTGTCAACCAGCCCAGCCGCATAGGCGGTCTCGACCACCACCGCCGCCACCGGTTCGGTGACGTCGAGGAGCTTCGCGGTCGCGCGGAAGTCCCGGACGCTGAGTCCTCCGGTACGCAACGGGCTGAGCGGAGTCGCGCCCCATGCCTCCAGCAACGTCGTAACCAGCCGGATCAGCGTGTCAGCGGCGAGGGCGGCCGTCCCGTCAACCTGCTCAAGATCAACATACTGGCCGGTCAGCGGGGGCGGGACCGGATGCAACGTCCCAGCCGGGCGGTCTGCGCGCAGCGCGAGCCCCACCTCCCGGGGAAGTTCGACCGTCTCCTCGTCGACCCCGATCAACAGGCCGCGGGCCAGCAGTTCCTCCACCGGCGTCCGGGCGTCGGGCGCGGCAAGCAGACGTCCTGCGTCGCTCGTGTGCCCCAACGCGGGTCCGACGGTGAGGCGGTCGAGGATCTGACGGGCCCGCGGGGTGCATTCCTCGGCCAGGGTCTGTACCCGTTCCTGTTCGCAGAGCGCGGCTGTCAGCTCGTCGACCAGCGACGCGCGGCCGGCTCCACCCCTGTCACGCTGCGGGTCCAGCCCGACCGCGGTCGCGAGGCGGGCAAGGTGGGTGTGGCGGTGGCCGCCCAGACATGCGCGCAACGGTCGACCCAGACCGAGCGGCCGGTCACCGACAAGGTCGTGGACCATCCCGACGAGCCGCAGAGCAGTGTCGTCCCCCCACACCAACGCGCGTTCCCGCAGTGTCTCCAGCGGCAGCGAAACGTCCCCGGCCCCGCAGAACCTCGACAGTTCCCGCACGCTTGTCGGCGACGCGAGCAGGGTCAACGCCTCGCAGACCTCGAGGGTGAACGTGTCCAGCCGCTCCAGCGCGCGGGTGACGCTCACCCGGATTTCCAGGCGGGCGGCAAGAACGTCGAAGTCGGGTGGAGGCGGTGTGGCCAGGTCCGGACGCAGGGTGAGTAAGCGGGTCAGCGCCTCCTCGGACAGATCCCGCAGCCACCCGGCCAGGGTGGTGGGGACCTCAGGGCCGTCCGCCGGCATGGACACCCTCACAACGGTATCCGGCCGCGCGGAAGGCCCCGCATGCCCATAGGGCACGCCCTACCTTCCGCCATCCAACTGGAATTCGTCGATCATCGGCGTCGGGGCCCGCCCCACACCGACGTGCGCCGTCCCGACCTGGTCCAGCACCCAGCCGCCGCCGACGTCGAAGCGGAGCACGACAATGGCCGGATCAAGATCGCAGTCCTGGGGTCTGAGGGCGGCGAACGCCCAGTCGGGCGAGCCGGTGGAGATTCTGATGCCGGTCACCTGAAGTCGTTCCGGCGGGACGAGAGCGACCAGCGGGCTGACGAACACCGCCCGGGCGATGGCGGCGACCTCGTCCGTGGTCGGCGCCCGGCCGGGCAGCGCCGGGCGGGCACCGGACGAACCGACGATGTCGACACCCAATGCGTCCAATGCGTCCGATGTGTCCGCAACCCGCCGAGCGGCCGGGCGGATCACACGTGGACCACTGCGGTATGAACGTGCGGAATCCAGACGCACAGCACCTCCTGCCGCGTGTGCCGGTCTGTCCGTTACCCGACCAGCAACACGTGAAATTGCACACTTTATGACTAAGTACAACAGACCTGTCGATGTCAATTTCACACTGGGCAGCCCCGGAACGCAAGAGGCAGGGTCAACCCTCACCGCAACGGAAGAACATAAATAAAAAACCTTTAAGCTCTATACTTTTTGTATTATTTTACCTTTTTATTCATATTTTGGATGCCGTATCCCCGCCGTTCGGGCGCTGGACACCGCTTGGTCGCCATAGGTCAACGACGTGTGGCGCTGCTACCGACCAGGAACGTGAGATGGTGGGTACGAGCCCAGCCCCCGACACGGGTCTGCGCGTCAGCCATCCCCGGACGCGCGAGAGCCTGACCGAGAGAAAAACCCATCGACAGGACGAGCACGACCGCGACCAGGTTCATCGCGATCAGGGCCGGATGCCGACGGGGGATGCGCCGGCGGCTGGATCCTCCTGCCGATCGTCCATCTCCGGCGCCGGAATCCCTGCCGGACCGGGAGCTGCCCGACCGCGCGTCCCTGCCCGACCGCGCGTCCCTGCCGGACCGGGAGCTGCCGTCAGCAGGCGCGTCGGCCCGACCCGCGCCGGAGTCCGGACGCCGGGTGGGAACGCCAGATTCCCTGTCATCGGCGGGGATCGTGGAGAACCGGTCAGTGGCATTCACATCGTCCTGAGCGACGTCCTGGGCGACGTCCCAGGCGGCACCGTCCGGCTCCCCGCCGTACCGGGGTGGACGACCTGGCGGAGTCCGGGGCGGCGCTGTCGCAGCCGGTCCCGGCCCGTCATCCCGCTCATCCGAGAACGGATCGAACCCCTCGGTCGGCGGCCCGGTGTAAGGGGTTGATTCCGGGTCCGCCGCTGCGGTGGGGGTCACACCCAGCGGGTCGAAGCCGCGCAGCTCGCCGCGTTCGCCACCCGGTGAAGCGGAGCCGAAACCGGCAGCTCCGGCGGGCGCGTACCCGACCGGGCCGTACCGCTGGCTCGGATCACCCTGGCCGGCCGGGGACGGGCCGGTACCCGCGGCACCGATGCCGGGCGAGCCGCCCGTCCCGGACCGCCTCGTCAACGTGCCGAAAGCCACCATGCGCTGGCCTGCGGTAACCGCCCGCTCTCGACCCGGTGTGGATGCCTTCCCCAGGCCACCGGCCGGATTCAGGCCCGGGGCGGCGACGCCCGGCCGAACCCGCGGCACCGAAGCAGGCGGCACCGAGCCGGGAAGCGGTGGTCGCGGCGTGCCTGGCACCTGGTGGGGCGGACGCGCGGACTCGCCGGGTCGCCACGTTGTCGCATCGTCGCCACCCATGGCGAGACGCGGATCCCCCAACGGGTCGCCTCGAGGATCACCTCGTCGGTCACCCCTGGGGTCAGAGTCTCCTCGGACCACGCGGGCATCCTCCGGTCAAGCTCACACGGCAGTGGTTGTGTCGACGTCGTCGGAACAGCGAGATTGAGCGTATCCGCGATACGATTCCGCGGCATCAGACACCCAGGTTCAAGTAACCGGTTCTTTCAACCCTGGACACCCAACAGACACCGGAGACACCCTCGACCCTTCCTGCGGGCGAACCGTTACAGCTTCGGACGGTGACGCTCAAGGATGGCAGTGAGATCCAATCCGGACGGAAGTGTTCCGAACGCATACCCACCGTTACCATTGAGACGCGAAGCACAAAACGCGTCGGCAACCGCCGGGGAGCCGTACCGGACCAGCAGAGCGCCCTGCAACACCAGCGCCATCCGCTCCACCAGGCGGCGGGCGCCGTACTCGTCGACCGTCGCGAGTTCGCGGCGCAGCGCGCCAGCCGCATCGTCCAGCCTGCGGTCGCAGCCCGCCGCCGCGTCGATCTCGTCGTCGAACGCCTCGACACACCCCGGTTGACGGCCCATCGCACGCAGGACGTCCAGCGCGTTGATATTTCCGGTGCCCTCCCAGATCGAGTTGAGAGGCGCATCCCGGTAGACCCGCGGCAGGCCTGACTCCTCGACATAGCCGTTGCCGCCCAGGCACTCCAAGGCCTCCGCCGCATGGGACGGCCCACGCTTACACACCTGGAACTTGGCCACGGCGGTGCCGAACCGCCGGATCGCCAGTTCCGAGTCCGGCGGTGGCAACGACACCGCGCCACCAGCGGATGCGGCTGCCGGCCGCCGGTCGAGGGTCGCAGCCAGGCGCATCCCGAGGACCATCGCGGCCTCGGCCTCCACCGCCAGATCCGCCAGCACGTTGCGGGCCAACGGCGCGTCGATGACATCCCGGTCGAACGCCCTCCGGTGCGCGGCGTGGTGAAGTGCCTGTGCCACCCCGAACCGCATCAGCGCCGCTGTCCCGAGCACGCAGTCCAGCCGGGTCAGCGCGACCATCTCCACGATCGTGGCAACCCCGCGTCCCTCCTCGCCGAGCAGCCATCCGGTCGTGTCCGCGAACTCGACCTCGGACGAGGCGTTCGACCGGTTACCCAGCTTGTCCTTGAGCCGCTGCAGTCGGAAGGTGTTGCGGGTCCCGTCGGGCAGCACGCGCGGGACGACGAAGCAGGACAGACCGGCCGGGGCCTGCGCCAGCATCAGGAACACGTCGTTCATGGGCGCCGAACAGAACCACTTGTGCCCGGTGATCGCGTAAGAACCGTCGTCACCGGCGCGGGGAACGGCCCGGGTCAGGTTCGCGCGGACGTCGGAGCCGCCCTGTTTCTCGGTCATCGCCATGCCCGCGAGCACACCGGCCTTGGCCGTGCTCGGGCTCAGGCCCGGATCGTAATGAGGGGCTGTGAGCAGCGGTTCCCAGTAGGCCCCGAGGTCGGGATCGACACGGAATGCCGGGACGGCCGCATAGGTCATGGAAACCGGGCAGATGTGCCCGGCGTCCACCTGTGACCAGATGATCAGAGCGGCCGCCCGGGCCACATGCGCGCCGGGCACCGGATCACGCCACGGGCCGCCGGCGATGCCGCCGCGTACCGCGACCGTCATCAGATCATGATAAGCGGGGTGAAAGACGACCTCGTCCACCCGATGGCCGTAGCGGTCATGGGTACGCAGCTCGGGTGGGTAGCGGTTGGCGTTCTCGCCCCAGGCCTGCGCGCGGGCGGAACCGGCGAGGCGTCCGAGGGCGGACAGTTCATCGGTGGCCCAGCCCGCGCCATGCCGGTGCACCGCCTCCGCAAGAGCCGTGTCCGCGTCGAACACGTCGTAGCCGGAAAGCGGCGGGACCTGGTTGAGGACCTCATGAGTCGTTGGGATGTGGATATCCGCCATAGCGACCTCCCCGGCCGAACGCGCCCGACCGAACGCACCTGGTTGCAGCATCGTCGGATCGATGGGAGATGTCTGCCCAGCAGCGCGGCGGTCACCGCGGCGAATTGCGGCGGGGGGACCGGGCCGGGTGGAACACCCAGGCACGCATCAGAACAAAACGCATCACCGTGGCCAGCACGCCACTGAACAGAACGGTCATGATTTCGACGAAGACCCCGGAGGACCCCCAGACCTGGTGCAGCAGGGCCAGCCCGACCGACGACACCGCAAGTCCGAGCACGAACACCACGCCGGACTCGGCGAACTCGCGGATGGCGCCGTCACCACCGACATGCCCGAAAGTCAGCCTGCGGTTCGCCCAGGTGTTACCCACGGCGGTGACGAGCAGCGCGGTGAAGTTGGCCGTGAAGGACGACGTCCCGCCGTCTCGCAGCAGCGCATAGAGGACGACGTAGGCCAGCGTCGAGCACACGCCGATCGCCGCGAACATCCGGAGTTCACGGCCCATGCCACGGGGCAACCGGGCGGCTCGCACATCCGGCGGAAGATCTACTCCGGCACGGCCGGCAACTATACGGCGAGCGACCCGGATCATTCCGCGGATATCCTCCATCGCGGTTGCCACAACGTCCACCCTCGAATCCGGGTCGTCGATCCAGTCGACCGGAACCTCGTGAATACGCAGACCATTGCGTTCGGCAAGCAACAACAACTCCGTGTCAAAGAACCACTGATTGTTCTCGATGGCGGGAAGGAGCACGCGGGCCACGTCCGCGCGCACGGCCTTGAAACCGCACTGGGCATCCCGGAAGGACGTACGGAAGGCCATGCGCAGCATCCGGTTGTAGCAACGGGAGATGATCTCACGCTTCGGTCCGCGTACCACCCGGGAACCCCGCACCAGCCGGGAACCGATCGCCACGTCCGAATGGCCGGACAGCAGGGGTGCGACCAGCGGCAACAGCGCCTCAAGCCCGCTGGAGAGATCCACGTCCATGTACGCGACGACATCGGCGTCCGAGGACGACCAGACCGCCCGCAGTGCCCGCCCGCGGCCCTTGGCCTCGAGTCGGGTCAGGCGTACCCGGCCGAGGTCGGCAGCCAACCGTTGGGCAATGATCGGCGTTGCGTCGGTGCTGGCGTTGTCCGCGATCGTGATGCGCCAGTCGAAGGGAAAGCGGTGGGTGAGGTAGTCGTGCAGTCGCCGGATACTGCCGTCCAGGGCCTCCTGTTCGTTGTGGACCGGGACGACCACCTCGACGACGGGTGACGGCCGCCGCTGCTGCGGGAATGCCACCGCGGGTTCGGTCGACGTCACGCCCGGGTCCGCCCGCGCACCGGTCATCCGGCCGCCACCACACTCGGCATCCGCAGCGGCATCCGCCTCGGCCGAGACCCGTGACGCGATCACCCTGGAGCCGGGCTCAGGCGTGGGTGACACAGTGTTCACGGCGCAGGGCAGCACCGCGCCGACGACCGCAGGAGCCGGCGGCAGGCGTGGCCGTGGGGCCTCCGTACCTGCCGAGGGCTGCGATAGCGTCTGCGGAGTACGAGGAGGTACCGACGGTGACGGGATGGGATGATGATCATCCCGAACGTGCTGCGGCAGCTTCACGGTTTCAACCGTCCGGGACCGCGGTGAGGGCTGCCTGAACTCCACCTGAGAAGGTACTAAGGCCGTCCGACCGAGGGAGCAGGGTGAACCACTTCAGGCAGTTTCTGATGTGCGGCAGCATGGTGGACCCTGTGGTCGTTCACCACCCGACAGACGTGACACGCCCTGATCGCGATTACCAAGAGTTGCATAGCCGGACTGTCGGGTAAGCGACACTCTCCGGTGTCGCGTCTCAGCTGACTGTTGGTCGGATTTCAGTATTCACTCAGCTTGTGCGGGGAAGGTTTCCACCATGAGCACGCGGCCCCCCT
This sequence comes from Frankia sp. Cppng1_Ct_nod, assembly GCF_920656135.1. Lineage (NCBI taxonomy): Bacteria > Bacillati > Actinomycetota > Actinomycetes > Frankiales > Frankiaceae > Frankia > Frankia sp. Cppng1_Ct_nod. Next base: position 10,212 of record NZ_CAKKTK010000100.1, read on the forward strand.
TCACCACCCCCGCGGACGGACCTTCGTCGAACGCCCCCGCTACCGACGGTGGCATCGCCGACGACCGGACCGCCAGGGAGGGCTCGGACTGGGTCACGCCGGATCTCGACCCGTACCCGCCGACCCGCCAACAGGACGCTCCGTGGCAGAAACCGGCCGGTATGTCCGCGATACCGGGGCCGTCCCACAACGACAACCCCTTCGGCCCGGGCCAGCACCCCGATGGTGGATCAGCTGCTCCCGGCGGCCGGCCGGACCAGCCGTCCGACCGGATCTGGTGGGGGACACCCTGGAGCCCGCCACAGCCGCACGTCTGCGCCGACTCCACGAACGTGTCGTCGTCCGAGCCCCCGGGCCATGGCGGCCCCTGGCCCCCGACCAACCCCCTCGGCATGCCAGGCCCGTACTCCGGGCCGACTCCACCACCGTCCGGCCCTTACTACGGACCAGCCCAGACGGTCGGGCCGCCGGTGCCGCCACCACGCCGTCGACGGCTGGTCGCCGCGGCCATCGCGCTCGCGCTGGTCTCGGCGGGTGTGGGTGGTGGCGTCGGGGCACTGGTCGCCGGTGACAACTCGTCGACCGTGGTGACCTCGAGCGGACTCCAGCGCAGTACCGGCAGCTCAGGAACGTCGCCGGCGGCGTCCGGCACCGTGTCGGCCGCCGCGCAGACGATCCTCCCGAGCGTGGTCACGATCGCCGCGTCGTCCAGCAGCCAGTCGAGCACCGGATCCGGCGTAATCATCCGACAGGACGGCTACATCCTGACCAACAACCACGTGGTATCCGACGCCACCCAAGGTGGGTCACTGAGAGTAACGATTCAGGATGGCAAAAGCTACAGCGCGAAAATCGTCGGCACCGACCCGAGTTCCGACCTCGCGGTTGTGAAGATCGATGCGACCGGGCTGAAGCCCGCGACCTTCGGCGACTCGGACGCACTCGCGGTTGGCGAGCTGGTGGTCGCCGTCGGCAGCCCCCTTGGTCTGAGCGGCACCGTGACCTCCGGCATCGTCAGCGCCGAGCACCGGCCGGTCCGCACCGGTGACTCGACCGTCCAGGACAGCAACGCCGTCCTGGACGCCATCCAGACCGATGCGCCGATCAATCCGGGCAACTCCGGAGGTCCGCTCGTCAACAGCAAGGGCGAACTGGTCGGCATCAACTCCGCCATCGCCACTGTCGGTTCGGGTGGCGGCGGGTTCGGCAGTCAGCAGGAGCAGCAGTCCGGCAACATCGGCGTGGGTTTCGCGATCCCGTCCAACTACGCGCAGACCATTGCCGAGGAGCTGATCGGCAAAGGATCGGCGACGCACCCGTATCTCGGCGTGAGCGCGTCCACCGCCGGGGCGAACTCGGACCCGACCGGTGACGGGACCGGTGCCGCAATCCGGCAGTTGGTGGGCAACGGGCCCGCGCAGCAGGCCGGTCTCCAGTCCGGCGATATCATCATCAAACTGGGGGACCGCCAGATCACCAGTGTGGACGGACTGATCGCCGCCGTCCGGTCGCGTCCCGTCGGCAGCAAGGTGACGGTCACCTACACCCGCAACGGTCAGACCCATACCGCCGACATCACCCTGGCCGCGCAGCCGCCGTCCTGACCGGCGACGATGTCGGGACGGTCGCGATCCGCTCGCTCGAAGGACGGAACCGTATATAACGGGATAACGGCGGCGCCCGCAGTGATGGCGACCCGCTTTCCCGAAAACGCGAAGTCAGGCATACGACAGCGAAGCTTGTCTGATCGTCTCGCATCGGACGGGCCGGACGTTCTACCGTTACCGTTCATGGTGGCGTCGCCACGTCGGTATCCGGGCACGGCGACGACTCAAGCCGCCGATGGCGGGGTACGGAGAATGCGCTGATGGATGGTGGTATCGACGGTGATGCCCCTGACCGCGACGCCTCTACGGGCAATGCTCCCGGGGGGGATGACCGGCGCGCCAGTGCCTCCGCCGGCACATATCCCGATCATTATGTTCCAGCGCCCGAAACCGGCGGTGGCGGCTGGTGGACCGTCGCCTCCCGCCGGGGAACCCCCGAGTCGGACACGGACATCGTCCTGCGGATCCGCCACGGGCACCGGGACGCGTTCGACGACATCTACCACCGGTACGCCGACGACGTCTTCTCCATGTGCCTGCTCGTCCTCGGCGAGACCACGGTTGCCCGCGCTGCCGCGGGCACGGCGTTCGCGCTCGTCGCCCAGACACGACTGAGCCCACTCAGTGACCCGACCCGACTTCGATCATGGTTACTGGAGCTGGCTCGGGGCAGCGCACTGGCCTGGTCCGGTTCGCCGCAGGCTCGGGCTGTTGCCGTGCCGCATGGGGTGACCCCTGAGGAGATTCTGGACAGAACGCAGCTTGTGCGTGCTCCGGCCAGCCTGCGGGAGGGGCTTGCGCGTACCTTCGACCGGGCCGCCACCGCGACCGGCGGTATGACCGCTGGCGCATACCCGGTGGATACCCGCAATACCAGCCATATCAGGTATACCGCGAGTACCGATCCGGTCGGTCCCGCAGCCGACGACAAGACGATCAGAATCGGCCATCGGACGACGCCTCCCCCTCCGGGGACGACCACCCGTACGGCCACGGCCACGATCAGCACCCCGGCGAGTCCCACCGGCAACAACGGACGGTCCGACCCCTCGGATTCGCCCACGATCATCCCGATCCCGCGCAGACGCCCGTATGCGGGCCCACTCGTCCGGCAGGACTGGCTCAACCGGCCCGCGGTCACGGTCGTCGCGTCACTGATCCTCGCCGTCGCCGGCGTCACCGCCGCGATCAGCTGGCCGACCGCCGCGTCCGATGTCACCGCCCATTACCCCGACCTCGCCTATATCACTCCGACGACCTCCGGGTCCCGGCATCCCACCTCCGGTCCGGAGCCGGCGCCCGTGGTCGTGCCGACGGTTGCCAGCGAGTTCACCAAGCGGGTCTCCAGCCGTCGGACCGAACCGACCCTGTCCGAGGTCGCCGTCGCTCACGAGGTGCCGGTGTCCCCGCAGTCCGTGGCCGATGACGGCGTGCCCCAGGGCTCGTCGGACCCGTCCAGCCCTGGAACGATCACCACGCTGCCGCGGCCGGGGACGACGGCAACCCCGTCCACGGCCCCGGCGACAACCAACGCCGGAGCGCCGACCTCACCACCCGGTGCTTCCGGGACCACCGCACCGTCGGCCGGTGGCAAACCGACGACGACCTCGTCGAATCCGCCGGCCACCGCGACCAGGCCGGCCACGAGGACACCGGCCACGACAAGCCCCGCCGACCACCCGGCGCAGGCCTGATCGCATTCGCTTCGACCAGTGCCGGGTCAGGCAACGTTGGCCGTCGCGGCGCAGCAGGGCAGACGTCGCCTGATGCGGCACCAGCTATCGGACCCGGTAGAAGAGCGTGGTCACATACTGGTCGAAGTCGTTGATCCGCAGTGTCAGTCGTAGCTGCCATGTCCCGGGCAGCGGAACCTGCATACGCTGAGCGATCGCGTGGCCCGGTGCCGCCACGGTGAGCGGCACCGGGAGCGGCCCGACACCGACGTCCGGCAGTGACAGCTGCGCTGACGCGTCCGCGAGCGGCTGGACCTTCCCAGCCGGATCGAAGGTGTAGATGTGCAGGGTCTGCGGCCCGCGTGTGGTCGGGGAGATATCCACCTGGACGGTGAGCGGCCCGGCGAAGACCGTGTCCGCGAACGGCGGCACGTACGACGTCCGTGCCGGAACGGAATTGACCAGTGTCGCGGTCACCGCCAGGACGACCGCGGCCAACCCGGTCTCGAACATGACCCCGCGACGCAGCCCCGCCACCGTACCCTCGGTGACGCGGGGCCGGGCCCCGGGACCGGATGCGGACGGCTCCGACGTGCGCCCGGCGACGCCCGTCATCGCCGTCGTCCCAGCCGTCATCCCAGCCGTCGCCCCAGCCGTCGTGTCGGAGCGGCTCGCCGCGAAGGCTGCGACGATCGGCCGGTAGCAGCGCACAACCCACCGGTGCCCCAGCCATCCGACTCCGAGCATCATGGCGACGAACCAGAGCTTCAACAGCAGCAGACGGCCGTAGGTGGTGGCGGTCAGCGCCGGGAACGTGCCGACCTCCCGCCAGGTCTGGTACGCCCCGGTCACAACGACCACAGCGACGGCGGTCATCGCCGTCCGTGACCACCGTGGCAGGACCCCGCCAAGTTCAGCGGCGCGGGCCGCGGACACCTCGGTCTCGGCCACCGGATTCCGGCCGTCCGCGGGTACGCGGTTGGACGTCGAACGCAGAAAGACGACGAGCAGTGCGAGGCCACCGACCCACACCGCGACGCCCAGCAGGTGCAGGGTCAGGTTGGCCGTTGCGAGCCACGCGTCGTCACCGACACCCCCGTGCCCGGCCACGGCCTGGGTCACGGCGGCCACAAGGGCAAGACCCGCCAGTTCCATCAGGGAGCGCCGGCCACGATCCATGATCACGCGTAGG
>NZ_CAKKTK010000101.1:0-14561 GCF_920656135.1 Frankia sp. Cppng1_Ct_nod
AGCGACGACGACGAGCAGACACCCGTAACGGACGAGCTGACCGGAGCGGATGTCACCGTAGAAGACCGAAGCGGGCTGCTGGAACACCAGGTAGCCACCATTGGCCAGGGTCCGCAGCGGAGCGGCAAGGGTGACCTGGTCACCAGCGCCGGCCGGATGGATCTGTACGGCCCGGCCTACCTGCAGGTTCGCCAGATCGTCGCGGGAGACCAGACGTTGCCCGATCCGAGCGGCATCCCAGGACAGCATGACCGTTCCGGAGGGGTCCACCGTGGCGAAACCACCCACGCTGAACCCGAGCGTGCCGCCGGTCTGCAGATTGGCCTCGGCCTGGGCATCACGCAACGACTCGCCGATCACCATGATCGCGACGGGCTCACCGTTACGCATCACCGGGATCGTGAGGTAGTCGCGGAAGATCCCGTCGACCTTCATCACGGACGAGTTGCCGGCCTGCCCGCCACGGGCCGTCCGCCAGGCCGCATCCCCCGGGCCGATCGCCAGCGTGGCGGACGGCGGTTCGATGGCCACAACGTCGCCGTCGAGGGCGGCCAGCGCCCAGATGTAGTTCTTCCCTCCCGCGCCCGAGGCCGCGAACAACCGCAGGATCCGCTCGTCGAGCGCCCGGTCGGTCAGTGACCAGGAGGCATCGGACGCAGACCTGATCAGATGTTGGGGGTCGGCTTTACGCGCGGAGAAGTCAGCCACGATGGTCGCCAGTTCCAACCGGTCGGCTAGGCGCTGCTTCTCGGCGGTGTGCCGTTCCTGCGTCTGGAGCCACAGGCCGACCAGCGCGATGGCAAGCAGAACCGCACCGGCGACCAGCGGCGGCCCCAGCCGGCCGAGCCAGGCGCGGACGCCGGTCGCACTTCCCCTCGGCACGGCGAACCGGGAGAAAAAACGATCGGCCTGAGCCACGCGGGGCCTGCGCTGCTCGGGCACCGGGCTCTCCTGACGGGTATCAGTGACGGACACGTCCAGATGTCGGGCACCCGATGTCGGGCTGGATCGCGGCGGTGAGGCGACCGCCACGGCGGATCGACCCCTTCCCGCCTGCTTGGCCTCGTACATCGCCCGGTCCGCCGCACGCAGGAAGTACTCGGACGCCTCAAGCAGCAGCGTCGAGGCGGCAACACCGATGCTGGCATCGATCCGAACGACCGATGTTCCCAACGTGATCGGAACGCGCACCGCTTCGATGATCCGACTGGCGGTGTCATCGGCGGACGCCTCGTCCGTGTCACGCAGCAGGATCCCGAACTCGTCACCGCCGAGCCTGGCCGCAAGATCTTCCTCGCGGACGGCCCGCGCAAGACGTTCCGCGACGATCCGCAGCACCGCGTCACCGGCATCGTGACCAAGGTTGTCGTTAACGGGTTTGAAGTGGTCGAGGTCGATGAACAACAGCGCGAACGGCGATCCGCCCGACCGTGCGGCGACGACCGCCCGGTCCAGTTCACCGGTGAACAGCACCCGGTTGGGAAGACCGGTGAGGGAGTCATGGGACGCCTGATAGCCGAGCTGCTCCTGCAGGTTCTTACGCTCTCCCACCTCATGACAGGTGATCAGCACACCGGCGAGCTCGGGACGGTCGGTGAGGTCGCTGGCCTCCAGATCGAACCAGCGCACCTCACCGGACGCGGTGACGAGCCGTATGTCGAATGCGGTGCCGCCGCCCGGCTCGGCGAGTAACCGGTGGATCCGACCCCTGTCGTCAGGATGCGCGAAGTCGGTCAGGACACGACCGAACCAGGACGCGGCGGTGTAGCCGAGCAGGTCCCGCACGGCAGGGCCCGCGAAAGTCATCACCCGGTCGTCGCCGACGACCACGATGATGTCGCGCACACCCGCGAGCAGCATGTACAACCGAGCTCGGGCACGCCGGGCGGTCCGCTCCCGGTACAGGCCGAACACAACAAGCCCGCCAACGCAGACCGTGAGGACACCGAGCAGGATCAGATCCCGCTGCCGCCACTGGGCCCGCAGGTCGGCGAACAGCCGGGCGGTCGGCTGCTGGAAGACAGTGGTGTACCCGGTCGTTCGCTGAACGGAGGCAAGATAGGTCATCTGTCCCGCACCGATGCCTGACGTCCATACCCGGACGGTGCCGGGGAGCAGTCCCACCAACCGCTCCGGTTCGACAACACGGCGGCCCCGCAGCGCCGGGTTCCACGACACGACCGCGACGCCTCTCGCGTCAACGTCGACGAGCCCTCCCGGTGCGCTGCCGAGGGCGCCGAGGTTTTCGTTGAGCTGCTGCGTCGCGGCCTCGTCCGCGACACTCACCAGCACTGCCCATGGCCGGTCCCCGCCCACGGGCACGACCGTCGCCCGGACCGGCCGTCCCTGCAGGGCGAAGACCTGCGACATCGCCGGCCTGCCAGCCAGCGCCGACGCCCAGGACACGCCAAGATCGCCGATGGGTATCCGCTGCCCGGCCGGGATGGTGACGATCGGCGACCCGTCCAGATCGACCAGAGCGACCAGCAGGCTCGGATCTTCCGCGGGTGTGAGCTGGAACTGCCCGAGCAGCAGCGCGTTGTGGTCGGATTGGCCGGGAGCCAGCGACAGCCCGGCAGCCCGGGAACGTATCCGCTCCGGGTCGTTCAGGCTCGATGCGTTCCCGGCTACCCGTTCGACGAACCGGGACCGGTCGGACAGCCGTGCCCGCTCCGCGTCGCGCAGACCGGCCTGCCCGATCAGCAGAACCAACGTTCCGAGCGCGGCAACCACTGTCAGCCCGGCCACCAGCGGGACGGACCGTCGCAGCTGTCCAGGACCGGCCGCCTTGCTATTGAGGATGGTCGATGCCTCAAGCAACACGGGACGGCTATCGGGTACTGAAGCTGTTCGAATGACTCTTATCCCTCGTCACAATCAGTTAACATCACTGAAAAGTACGCGAACAAAGAGCAGTAACCTCATCGAACGCTTACTTACGCGTGAGAGTACCGTGCCATCCTGTTACATCTCCGATGAGTACCCACGTACCGGTGCGACCACTCGCAGTGCGTCACAGAAGTGACCGTAGTCGACACCACGCCGCCCCCAGGTCGCGTGCCTTGTGGCGGTTACCGGCCACCGGGTTGGACTACCGACCGCTACACAGCGGGCGTCCGGCGCCCGGCCACCGCCACTTCGCCGCGATGGGCAACATCGTCGAGCTTGTCAAGCAGGCGGTCCCAGACCTGGCGGGGTAGATCGTGGCCCATGCCGTCGATCTCCAGCAGCTCCGCGGACGGGATGGCGGTCGCGGTGAGCCGTCCACCGGCCACGGGCACCAGCGGATCGGTGGTGCCGTGCACGACCAGCGTCGGCGTCGTCAGCCGGGCGAGAGCCGGTGTCCGGTCTTCCCCGGCGAGGATCGCGATCAGCTGGCGCGCGGTGCCGTGCGGGTCATACCGGCGGTCCCAGGCCAGCCCGGCCCCGGTACGGATCCAGGCCCGGTCCATCGGGAACTCGGTCGAACCGATGACATTGAATACCTGCTCGGCGCTTGCCACGAACGCCTCACGGCTCGTCGCGACCGGGGGTAGCAGGACGGCGGCGGCATCCGGGGTCGGCCGGCTCACCTCACACCTGCCCGTGGTGGACGAGACCGAGGTCAGGCTTCGCATCCGGTCAGGGAAGTCCAGCGCGGCGGTCTGCGCGATCAGACCACCCATGGAGACCCCGAAGAGGTGCGCGGACTCCCATCCGATGGCGTCCATCAGGCCGATGGCGTCGGCCGCCATGTCCCTGAGGGTGTAGGGAGCGGCGTCGGTGTCCCCGGACATCGCAGCCACAAGATCCGGCCGTCCAAGATGATCAAAATGGGTGGAAAGGCCGACATCCCGGTTGTCGTAGATGACGACCTGGAAGCCACGGCGCACTACCGCGCGGATGAGATCAGGATGCCAGCTGACGAGCTGCTGCCCCAACCCGCCAACCATGAGAAGCGGCAGGCCACTGGAGTCACCGTGCTGCTCGTACGCGATTTCGATGCCATTAGCCTGAACCGTACCCATACACGGAAGGTAGCGAGCGCTCGCCACCGACGCTCGTAATCCCGCAAAGTTCGGCCATAAGTCACCCATCCAGACAGCAGTGGACACTCATCCGAAATCGGGAGACGACCGACAGCCAAAAAATGATCTCATCCGGACGGGGTCCACCGCGACCCGTCAGGGCGGACTCCAATATCAACACCATCACGCGCCGGCGCTACGAACCAGCGGGTGACCGGCGAGCAAACAGCAGGCGTCACGGCGGACGTCACGGCAGGGTCCCGGCCACGACACAGCCACTCGACTACCTTAGGTAAGGCAATTGGCGCTCAGAGTGGTTGCAGTGGGGGCGGGTACGGGTGGTCTTCCCGACAATCGAGTTTGCGGCCTTCTTCGTCATGGTCATGGCAGGTTCCTGGTACCTGATGCCTCACCCAGGCCGCTGGAAGCCCTTCATCCTGTGTGCCTCCTACTTTTTCTACGGATACGCCGACCCGCGCTTCGTCCTCCTCCTGCTCGCCTCGACGGTTATCAACCAGACGGCGGCGATCGCGCTCGGCAGACGCCCCGACCGGCGCGTCCTCGCCGCGGCGGTCATATGCAATCTTGGCCTGCTGGGCTGGTTCAAGTACTACGGGTTCTTCGCTCTCTCCGTCGACCGGGCACTCGACCGTATCGGGCTTCCGGCGCCGCTCCCTCTGCTCCAGGTCGCGTTGCCTGTCGGCATCTCCTTCTTCACGTTCCAGGCGATGTCGTACATCATCGACGTCAGTCGTGGAAACATCCGTCCCGCGAAAAGTATCGACTTCGCGGTGTACGAGGCGTTCTTCCCGCATCTTGTGGCCGGGCCGATCGTGCGCGCCAGCGAGTTCATCCCCCAGCTCGCCACTCCCCGTGATCCCGGCGACGTGGAGGTCACCCGCGCGGTCTTCCTGATCGCCGGCGGGCTGTTCAAGAAGGTGGCACTGGCGGATCTGCTCGCCACGCAACTCGTCGACCCGGTCTTCGACACACCGAGCCAGCACTCGTCGCTGGAAGTACTTGTCGCCATCTACGGCTACATGGTGCAGATCTACTGCGATTTCTCCGCCTACTCGGACATGGCTATCGGAATCGCCCTTCTCCTCGGATTCCGGTTCCCGGACAACTTCGATCGCCCGTTCACCGCGGCGAGCCTGCAGGAATTCTGGCGGCGTTGGCACATGACCCTGTCCCGCTGGTTGCGTGACTATGTGTACGTCCCGCTGGGTGGCAACAGGCGTGGCCCTCGCCAAACCCGCACAAACCTCATGATCACAATGATGCTGGGTGGCCTGTGGCATGGCGCAGCCTGGACGTTCGTCATCTGGGGTGCGCTGCACGGACTGGGGCTGGTGGTCGAACGCCGGTGGGCCGGACATCGACGGCGTCCGGCCGACATGCCATCCGGGATGACCCGTGTCCGTGCCGCTCGGTCACGACCCAAGGCTCCGCCGGCCACGACATCCCTGCCGGCCACGACATCCCTAACAGCCACGACAACTTCGCCGGCCACAGACTCTACCGGCGGAATCCCCCTGCAGCGAGCACCACGGGTGATCGCTATCCGTACCAACGCGGATGGCGCGGTCACCGACGCCACCACCACCCCGGCCGCGGTCACCACTGCCGCGGTCGGACGACCTGGCGCGGTACCGCGATACCGCGCCTTCGCCCGGGCCTGGCTCGGCCGCCTGGTTGTCTTCCACTTCGTCTGCGCGACCTTTGTCCTGTTCCGATCCCCTGACCTGGGAACCACCTGGAAGATCTTTCTCCGGCTGTGCACCGCACCCGGGCCCGCACCCCTGGTCACCTGGACGGTCCTGCTGGCCATCGCCGCCGGACTCGCCACCCAGGCGGTGCCGAAACGCTGGTGGCTGCACGCCCAGGACGTGTTCTCGACGCTCAGCATGTCCGGCCAGGTTGTCACGATCGTCGGAGTCGTTCTCGTCGCCCACGCGATCGTCGGGCGTCAGGACGTCGCGCCGTTCATCTATTTCCGCTTCTGAACAACGATGCAGCCCTCAGCTGGAGATACCCCGCAAGAGGGAGGAGCCGCGCCCGTTCCGGCCGTTCTACGGCCCGTCCTGACCGGCCGTCAGCCGCCGGTGCGTGCCTTCCAGGTCTCCCGGGTGATGGCGTACACGGCTTGATCCTTGCCGTGTAGGAACTCGGTGTGGTGGTAGGTCTCGCCGACCTTCTCGGCTACCCGGATCGACTGCGCGTTGTCGGCGTCGATGACGGAGACAACCTGGTCGACGGCCAGCCGCTCGAAGGCGAACCGAAGGGAGGCCTGCCCGGCTTCGGGGGCGAACCCGTGACCCCAGTAGGGCCGGCCGACGAACCAGGCCGCCTCGACCCCGGGCCATCCCGGCTCGTTCCACAGCCCCGCCCGGCCGACGAGTGCGCCTGTTGCCGTTTCCACGACGGACCACAGCCCGTAGCCCCACAACGCCCAGTGCCCGAGGGTCGTTGCCATGTTCCGCCAGGTCGCGGACTGGTCCGCGGGGCCGCCGAGGTGACGCATGAACTCCGGATCGGCCCACATCGGGGCGTAGGAATCGAGGTCTTCCGCCGCGATCGCGCGCAAGGTCAGACGCTCGGTGGTGATCGTGGGGATGGTGAAGGTTGTCGCCGGTTCGCCGCTCATGATGTGGCACCGGCGGGCAGAGCGGGCCGGGCCTGCCGTAGCCGGTCGGTGAAGTCCCGTACCGCGGGGATCGCCCGGTGCGTGGGGGTGAACAAAGCGTTCAATTGACGGATTCGCTCGGCCACGGTGTGGGTGTGACTGGCCGCCAGTGTGGTGAGGACCTGCATGCCGATGGTGGCCGCCGTGTCCGGTTCCGGGGACGGGCCGAGCAGCCGTGCCATGGCGAGGTTCAGCACGGCGTGTTGCTCCTCCTCCGCGGAGAAGTCGCCGTTGCGGGCCTGGTAAGCCGTGATCGCTACGGGTGCCCATTCCTCGACGGTTGAGGCGTCACCGAGCCGTGCCGCGATCCCCGAGCGGAACATGGCCACCGCGGCTTCACCGACCGGTGTCTCCCCGGGTACCGGCCGGAAGTCGCCGGCCGTCGCCTCCATACGGTCCAGTGCCACCCGCGCCGCATCCGCATCCCCGAGTGCGGCATGCACCCTGGCTTCGTAGGCGGCCATCCGGGCACGGACGTAGGGATGGTCCCAGCGGTCCGCGGCACGCAGATGGTCCAGCGCAGCCGTATAACGGCCCGTGTAGTAGTCGATCGATGAGTGCAGCGCGGCCACGGATGCGGCAAGGACGGGTTCGCCTGCCTCGTCGGCGTAGTGCCCGGACAGCATCGCGAACCGCCGGGCCGCGCGCATGTCCCCGGTGTTGAAACCCATCCGGCCGAGGAAGAACGCGAACTGGCCGCCGAGCACGGTCACGCGCTGCCGGGTCTGGCCTCCCGTCCGGCTATCGAGAATGACCTCTACCTGCCGCCAGCGGTCGACGACCCTGGGCAGCAGGGCGACATGAGGAACCGACGTGTACACCACGGCGATCTCGTCGACGTCGGCTTCGAGTTCAGCGAGCGTCAACGCGCCCGGTTCCGCCGTCGAGATCCGCTGGTAGGTGTCAGCCGCGAATGCCGACGCCGCGGCCAGCGCCGAGGTCTGGAGTACCTGCCGTCGGTCCGTGGTGTCCTCCCCTCGACCCTGCCGCGGGTCGGGTGGGCTGCGACGTCGTACCCGCCGCTCCTGCCAGGCCCGTCCGCGCAGCGTACGCAGTTCCCCTCCGGCGTCCAAGGCCACGTCCAACGCGTCGATCAGGTTCTCCGACGGCACATCCCGGCCCGACTCCGCCTGCGAGACGTAGGCACGTTTGAACCCGAGCTTGGCGGCCAAGCGTTCCTGGCTGTACCCGGCGGCAAGGCGTAGTTCCCGGATGCGGGTGGCCAGCTCACGCTTTGCTCCGCCATCGCTCATCGCTGCCTCCCGGCATCCGTACCGGGGGTCGTAACCGGTTACCCGTAACCGGTTACGTACGGCCGCCTGTTACGGCCTGCCGTTACCCCACCCGCGCGTTGTGTCGTACTCGTGTCGGCACGATAACCGGCCGACCACACAGCCGATCCACGAACGGGGGATGTCGTGGTACCACCGAAAAGTTTCACCCGCCGGCCGCCGGTGTCGGCACGGATCACCCGGCACGTCTTACCGCACGCCGATGCCCATGCCGATGTTCCCGCGGACGCCGTCTTGTACGCGCTCATCGTCTACGGCCCGGACCGGCAGCCCGTCGAAGTCGTCCTACCGTTCCCGACCGTCAGCGCCGCTGACCATCACGGGCAGAGCGGCAACCTTGACGGCCGCGTCGTCCCGATCACGTTTCCGTTCCGTCCCCGCCAGGGGTCCTGAGACCAGGCCCCTTCGGGTGTGGCCGTACTCCGCGCCCGGGGGACCTGACCGACGCGCGCCGGCCCGCCTTGCCCCGCCCCTGCCTCGTCGTTGTGGACGGATGGTGCGGGCCGGCGCGTGCACCAACCCCCACCACAGAAAGGATCAGCCATGTCCGAGAACCGCACCCGTACCCGTAAGCCCAGCCTCGCTGGCTTCAACCCCGAATCGGTCGACTGGCGGATCTCGACGTTCTCCAACGGCGCAGGCGGCATGTGCGTCGAGGCGGGCCAGTTCGACGGCGGGGTCGTCGTCCGCGACTCCACCCGCCCGACCGGATCCGTCCTCGCCTTCTCCCGCGCCGAATGGGCCGCGTTCATCGACGGCATCGAGAACGGCGAGATGCGCTTCTAACCCGACCGCCGGAACGTCCAGGGCACGTCTCTTCACGGGGGGAGACGCGCCCCGGGCACGACGATGCCCCTGCCGGGCACAACGGGGGCCGTCGCGTCCCGAGGCGGCCCCTCTTTACCGCTCCGGCCATGTGTGGTGCCTCTCCGCGGGCGGAGTGCTCCATCTTCTGTGAGGAGCACGGCATGACTGCTGTGGCAGAGGCGGACGCGGCAACAGCCCGTTTCCTGATCCGGCCGGACCTGTTCGACCGGTTGGTCGACCGGTTGGTCGACCGGACGGTGGTGAAGGTCGAGGGAGACCGCGACCTCGCCGGTCTGCACCTGCGGTGGACCGTGCGGGACTGGTGGAGCCGTCTACGCGAGAGGCCGCACCCGACGTCGTAGCGGGCTGGGACATCGACGCCATGGACCGGTGGACTGCCCTGGTGTCGGAAGCGGTGGAGGGCGACCGGCTCGTTCACACCGATCTCCACGGTGACCAGTTCATCATCGGCGCCGATGGCGCGATCCACGTGATCGACTGGGGGTGGCCTGCGGCGGGCGCCGGGTGGGCCGACACCGCGTTCATGGTCATCCGGCTGATCGAAGCTGGCCATTCCCCGGGGGATGCCGAGGCGTTGGCGGCAACACGGCCGTGCTGGACGGCGGAACAGGACGAGCTGGCCGCCTTCACGGCCTTCGTCGCCGGCTTGTGGACTTACCGCGCGGTGAACAACCACAACCACGGTGCATACCGAGCACAAGCCGCGCGCGACTACGCTGCATGGCGTGTCGGCGTTGCCGTCGGCTGACGGGTGACTGTCGTGTCCCTGTCGCCTCCCGGATAAGAGGGGGGTGGCGTCACGCCCACGGCTACTCAAGACCCAACACGGCCGATGTCCGGTCTGCGGCGACTTTCTGCTTCACGCCGACCACGAGCCACAGAACCCGCGCGAGTGGGAACAGTGGCTCACCGCCATCCACGCCACCCTCACCGGCAACCCCTGGCTCCTTACCCCGGCCGCCACCTGACAGCAACATCATCACGAGGGTCAGACCCGCGAATGGACACGGGTGTGGGCTTCTCTTCGTGGACCTGTGCCATGAGTATCTTGAATACTGGCTTGCCCGTAAAACTTTTGACCTCGAAATGGAGTTGCATTGCGGAACCCCCACCTGACAGTTCAATCAGCTCGAACTTCGGTTCGACCAGGTAGGTTATTTCGCCGCCTTCAACTCGATAATCGAACGTTCCGTCAGTCGTACGTACGAATTTTTCTGAGGTCCAGTCAAATGAGCCAGTTCGATTAATTGGAATTTCGGCCGGCGCCGCAAGAAGATCACGTGGCCGTTCGGTATTAATTGTTACTGGCGCACGCAGCGAGACAGATGCATCCCCGTCATCCTTTTGCGCATCCCGGCAGTATCGTTAATGCAAGGATGGGAGGGAAAAGGAACAGTTTCCGCATTCGCACGATGATCTTAGGCTCCCAAGTTGTCCTGTCGATGCCACGTTGCGTATCGGGAGCCTCATGGTAGCGGAAGGCCTTGTTTGTGGCGCAACTGATAGATCAGTGGGCTTGATCCGGGCCTGATCGCATCGGTCCGCGCGCCGTGCGGCCGGACACGCGTTGGACACGCGAGAGCCGGCTATCATCACCAATCGGCGACAATAGGTGATGAATCAAATCGATGTTTATCGGGATAAACGAGGAACTATGGTAACCCGCACCAACCACCGATAAGGGTCGGACGGAATTCCGCTTCTGAACAGCGATCAGGGAAAGCGGCAGAATGATCGACTTGCCGTCCTGGGTCATCCGTACTCAGATACGCAAGGTGATGGCAGTACCACCTCATGCGACGGGAGTACCCGGGTACCCGACCGTGCCCCAGGGATCCGACCACGGTGCGCATACCCGCAGGTCCGGTACCCGCAGACACAGTCCACCCCGCCACGCCCCGGGGTCCGCGCCGGGAAGCACCGTGTCAGCCCGGCAGGCGGCCAGACTCGTCGCCACCAGCCTCGGCCTGCTACTCATTCTGGACGCCTCGGGGATGGTGCATGCCGGCGAAGGTATGCCTGCCGGACGCACCCGCAGCCTCGTACTCGCGGTGGGACGTCCGGTCGACCGGGTCACGAGCGCCACCGGGCTCGACGGACTCACCCGCGCCCTGGCCTCGACTTTCGGGCACGAGGCACCCACCGACAGTTCCTCGGGACTGTCAGTAGTAGAACGGCCAGCCGCATCCGGTACATCCGGTACATCCGGTACATCCGACGCGGCCGACGCCCCGGGGGGCATCTCGCCGCAGCCGTCCGGCACCGCCCCCGCGCCGGCGCCGTCGCTGCGCGTCCCCACCGCGCCCGACCCACTGCGGCTCCTGGTGACCGGGGACTCCCTGACCGACGGACTGGGACCGACGATCGCGGCCGGGTCCGAAGGCGCCGTCCACACCGATTCCGACACCCGTTCCGGCACCGGACTCGTCCGTCCGGACTTCTTCGACTGGGCCACGCATGCCCGTGAACAGATGGCAAACCGCGATCCGGAGGCAGTCACGGTCACCCTCGGCGGCAACGACGGGCAGGAGATCACCATGCCGGACGGCAGGGTCCTGCCCACCGGGTCACCCGAATGGCTCGCCGAGTACCGGCGGCGCACGATCGTGGTCATGCAGATCTGGTCCGGCGGCGGCAGGCGGCAGGTCTACTGGATGAGCCTGCCCCCGGCCCGTGAGCCCAAACTCAACGGCTTTTACCACCAGATCTCCGGCGTCGCCGCGGATGCCGCGCAGCAGGTGCCGGGCGTCCACTTCGTGAACGTCAGCGACCGACTGTCGAAGAACGGCGCCTACAGCAGCTACCTCACCGACGACAGAGGGAAGACCGTGCTCGCCCGTACCACCGACGGCGTCCACCTCACCCTCGACGGAGCCCGGATCGCCTCCGACATCTTCCTCGCACAGATCAACGCCGACTGGCACATGATCCGCTGACTCCCGCGGATGACAGTGACTCCCGCGGACAGGAGCGCCCGTCTCACGGTCTGGATCCCTCACGGTCTGGGACCGTCCAGATCCGCGCGAGCCGTCCGGACGGCCAACCGAGCCCGCTGCGCGATGTCGTGGCGGCGGTCCGGTCCCCGGACCTCGGCGCCCGCCGCCTCACCCAGGACGTCCTCACCCGAGGCGTCCGCAAACAACGCTTCGACCACGTCGTCGGCCAGCACGACGATCTGATCGGCGAGGGCGTGGTCGGCCAGGTGCGGCGGCAGGACACCTGCGGGTGCGCCGGAGCCTGCCTCACGTCCCAGGTGGACAAGTTCGACAACGAGTTCGCGAACCCGCTCGGCGCGGGTACCGCTCGATGCGGCCTGCACCCGCCACGCACCCGGTGTCCATCCATGGATCCGGTCGTACAGCCGCCGCACCTCGCGGATCAGCTCACGGGTGACCAGGGGGCCCACGTCCGACATCGGCGAAGGTTATCCCATGACAGTCGTGGCGGCTCTTGCCGTTGTTCGGCTGGTGGTGCACGCTCCTTCCATGGTTCGTTGACCAGTACGTGTTGGAGGCGCCAATGTCGCTACAACGCTCCGAAGAGACCCACCACAGCCTTATCGAGCGAATTCCCAGAATTACCGGACATGATGTCGCCCACTGGCTCGGATGTCTCGACCGAGGGCCGGGTCTGCTCCGCTTCACCGAACGTGTGAACTGGCTGCGGGACGAGCACGGCCTACCCCACTGCTATGCGGCAGCCGTCGTCCACGAAGCCGATCTGCGCAGGCGCGCAATACGTACCTGAAGGGACTATCACTTCCGCGAGATGAAGTGCACTCGCCCGACCTGGCCTGACGCCAGCGCACTCACCGTACCGCCACGGAGCCCCGCTGTCCTGCTCGCCGACGAGCCGGGAGCGGGCGCGGTGTCGCCAGGCCGGGTGGGGAGTGTTTCGAGACACGCTGTAGGCGAGAATCTGTCCCGTGGACATCGACGCAGCACGGGATTACGTGCGTGAACACCATCAGGCCGTCCTTGCGACATTTCGCAGGGACAACACCCCACAGATGTCACCGGTCATCGTCGGAGTGGACACCGACGGTAATCTGATCGTGAGTAGTAGGGAAACCGCCTACAAGGTCCGTAACCTGCGCCGGGACCCGCGAGTAATTTTGTGCGTATTTCCGGACGGATTCTATGGGCCCTGGGTCCAGATAAGCGGTCGTGCGCGCATCATCTCCGTCCCGGATGCCATGGAAACACTCGTCCACTATTACCGCTCGCTGTCGGGCGAGCACCCCGACTGGGAGGAGTACCGGGAGGCCATGGTTCGCGATCAGCGCTGTGTGATCAGCATCGAGATCGAACACGCGGGTCCGGACCGTTCCGGGTGACCCGCTCGAGGATCCGTCCCTGTCCTGTCGCGCCACGCGAGACAGGACAGGGACGGATCATACCCGTCAAGATCCCAGAGGACCGCTTCAGCCCCGGAGCTTCGACAGCAGACGGAGTATCTCGATGTACACCCAGACAAAGCCGACGAGCAGACCGAAAGAGGCCCGCCATGCCTCCTCGCGGGGCGCACCGTCGGCAATCGCACGCTCGATGTAGTCGAAGTCGAGGATGAACTGAAGGCTCGCGACCACCAGGACCGCGACGCTGAACAGGATGCCGAGCGGGGACGCGTCATTGATGATCGGAAGATGACTGCCGGAGACAGCCCTGATCACCAGGTCAAGCAGACCTAGCATGATCACACCGAGCAGTGATCCATAGACGATCCGGGCCATTCGAGGGGTCGCCCGCAGCCGGCCGCTGCGGTAGGCCACGAGCATGGCCACGAAGACCACCGCGGTGCCAAGCAAGGCCTGGAGCACGATCCCGGAGTAGGCGTCTTCGAAGGAGCGGGAAACCGCACCCACGAACAGGCCTTCGAACCCCGCGAAGACCACGATCAGCGGAGGCTGGAGCCGTCGGCCGAAAGAAATCACGAAGGACAGCGCAAGCGCGGCGAGCGCGGCGACAAGCCCGATCCCCGGGATGCTCGGCGCGAGTACCCAACCGACCGCCCCGGTGATCGCGGCGATGGCGAACAGACCCAGGGTGTGCATGACGACGTCATCGATGGTCAGCCCGCTGGGCGCCCGGTACAGACCCGCGAGCTGCTCAGGTGTCGCGGTAGGAGGTGCACCCGCAGCCGGCGGGTGCGCCTCGGAGCCGGGCCATGGCCCAGGTGCCGGCTGCGCCGGCCGGCCAGCGAACCCACGTCGACTGAACACCGGGTTCGACGAACGCATCTCGGCCATCAGGACACGACTCCTTCCACCACCCGCATCCAGTCGGGCGCATAGATCACAGATGCCATCAAGCCCGTTATCGACCTTGGTGAACCCGACCGATCAACGAACTTTTCCGAGACAAGAGTAGAACGCTCCGCAAGGTCACCGCGTTCCTCCCTCGGCAGCCACGCCGTCACCCGCCGGCACACCGTCACGGGGTCACCCACCGTCACGCCGGCACCCGCCGGCACGGACCGCCGAGTCCGGACAACATCGGCCCCCAGCGACCGCCCGACAGCACCGGAAGGATCAACGTTTCCGAAGTCGGAGCACCCGACCAGCACGACACCGTCACACTGCAGGACGATCGGGCATTCAGACGAATAGTCTGATGGCATGGCAAGATGTCGGCCGGAATGATCCGGCCGACATCTCATGGACAGCCGTCTAGAGCACATGAATGTGCCGGTGGTCGGAGTCGAACCGACACTCGAGCTGTTTTTAGGACAGCCTCCTCTGCCTGTTGG
>NZ_CAKKTK010000102.1:0-13869 GCF_920656135.1 Frankia sp. Cppng1_Ct_nod
TCGCCGTAGGCCTTGCAACGGCCATCCGGCGACAACCCACGCTGCCGACTGAATTCGAAGAACAACGTAGGGGTGGCCATCAGGGCCGCGCCGCACGCCAGCGCCAGCGAACACTCCCCGGCCAGCAGGGCACGGGTGGCCAGGTGCACCGCGACCAGCGACGACGAACACGCCGTATCCACCGTCAACGCCGGCCCTTCAAACCCGAACGAATACGCGATACGACCGGAGATCACGCTCGCCGAGCCGCCAGTAAGCAGGTATCCCTCGTAATCGGCCCGAGACCGCGCGATCAGTTCGGCATAGTCCTGCCCGTTGGCTCCGACATAGACACCGGTCCGACTGCCCCGCAGCAAGCGCGGATCGATCCCGGCCCGCTCCAACGCCTCCCACGACGTCTCCAGCAACAACCGCTGCTGGGGGTCCAGCCCTAGTGCCTCACGCGGCGAAATACCGAAGAAGCCGGCGTCGAAGAGGTCGACCCCTTGGATGAATCCGCCGTGGCGGGTGTACGAGGTGCCGACGCGGGCCGGATCGGGGTCGTAGAGGCTGTCCAGGTCCCAGCCACGGTTGGTGGGGAACTCGCTGATGGCGTCCGCGCCGGAGGCAACCAGGTCCCACAGCTCCTCCGGTGACGCCACCCCACCGGGGAAACGGCAGGCCATCCCCACGATCGCGATCGGATCGTCCGCAAGGACCGCCGCCGGCGCCGACGCCACCGGACGATCAACATCGACCCAGGCAGGGTCGACGGCGCCCAGCAGCTCGGCCAGTAGGTGCGCGCTGACGGCGGCCGGCGTCGGATAGTCGAACGTCAACGTGGCCGGCAGTCGCAGGCCGACCTCGGCGCCAAGCCGGTTACGCAGCTCGACGGCGGTCAGCGAGTCGAACCCCATGTCCTTGAAGGCCAGCCCCGGGTCGATCGCATCGGGCGAGCCGTGGCCCAGCACCTCCGCGACCTGGGCGCGCACGACGGCCATGATGGCGTTCTCCCGCTCCCGCTCGGGCATCCGCACCAACCGCCGACGCAAGGCGTCGACGCTGCCCTCGCCGTCGCCGGCGTCAGCCTGGACGGTCCGGCGTGCGGACGGCACGCGGACGAGGCTGCGCAGGATCGCCGGCACCGCGGTCCGGTCGCGGCGTTCCCCGAGCGCCAGCCGGGCCGGGACGACCCTCGAAGTGCCCAGGCGCATGGCGGCATCGAACAGGGCCAGGCCGTCATCCTCCGACAACGGGACGACGCCCGCCCTGGCCGCGCGCCGGCGGTCGGCGTCACCCAACGCTGCGGTCATGCCGTCCGCCTGCTCCCAGAAACCCCAGGCCATAGACGTGGCCGGCAGGCCGGCCGCGACGCGGTAGGATGCCAGCGCGTCCAGGTAGGCGTTGGCAGCGGCGTAGCTGGCCTGGCCTGCGGACCCGAAGGTCGCCGCCACGGACGAGAACAGGACGAAGGCGGTCACCCGCACCCCGGTGTCCCTGCTCAGAGCGGTCGTGAGCTCGTGCAGGTTCCACGCCGCCGTCGTCTTGGGACGCAGGACCGTGTCGATCCGGTCTGGTGTCAGGGCGTCCAGGACCCCGTCGTCGAGAACACCGGCCGCGTGCACCACCGCAAGCGACCGGTCGGCCGCCACCGGCAGGGTCGCCAGCAGATTCGCCAGCGCCGCCCGGTCAGCGGCGTCGCACGCCTCGACGCGAACCGCCGCGCCCAGCGCGACCAGGTCGTCGCGGAGCCGCTCGGCGCCCGGGACGGCCATCCCGCGCCGGCTGAGCAGCACCAGATCGCGTACCCCGTGCTCGGTCGCCAGATGGCGCGCGATCCGCCCGCCCAGAGCACCAGTGCCGCCCGTGATGATGACCGTTCCGGCGGCGGACAACGGGCTTGTCACCTCGCCGCCGCCGGCGGACGCTCCCGGGCGCGCCAGCCGCGGCACGAGCACGGCATCGCCCCGGATCGCCGCCCTGGGTTCGTCCGAGGCGAGCAGCCGGGTCAGCGCGGCGCCGTCGAGCGCCCCGGCGTCGAGGTCGACCAGGACGATCCGTCCGGGATGCTCGGCCTGGGCGGAAGCCAGCAGGCCCCAGGCGGCGGCGTGCGGCAGGTCAGTCAGATCGTCGTCACCTTCGGCCGGCACGGCGCCCCGGGTCAGCACGACCAGCCGGGAGTCGGCGAACAGGTCATCCGTCGTCCAGGCCCGCGCCAGGTCGAGCGCGGCGACAACTGCCTCACGGGCATCGGACGGCCCCACGTCGCCGCTCGGAGGCAGTGGCGCCACAACCACGTCGGGAACGCCGCTGCGGGCATCGTCGGATCGGACCACCGCGTCGTGGGCGGCGACCAGATCCGGGTAGCAGGCGGCGCCCAGGGCGTCCGCCACGGCCGGGGCGGAGGGGCCGGACCCGAGCACGGCCCAGCCCCCCGCCGGCGTCGCCGCATCGGTCAGCTCGGCCCGCACCCAGTCGACCTGGAACAACGCGTCGCGCACCGGATCATTCGCGGCGCGCAGCTGCTCGGGCGACACCGGCCGCAACACCAGCGAGTCGATCGTGGCGACCGGCCGACCGGCATGGTCGGCGACGTCGATGGACACCCGCTCCGCGCCCGTGCGGGACAGCCGCGCCCGGACCGCCGACGCGCCCGACGCGTACAGACGGATGCCGCTGAACGCGAACGGGAGGCGGGGCTGGTCGTCTTCGAGCAGCTCGGTGATGCCGATGGCGTGCAGCACCGCATCGAGCAACGCCGGGTGCAGGCCGAACGCCTCCGCCTCCGCCCGCCGCGAGGCGGGCATCGTAACCTCGACGAAGACGTCGTCGCCGGAGCGCCACGCGGCGCGAAGGTTCTGGAACGCGGGGCCGTAGGAGTGATCGGCCTGGGCCAGCCGCGCGTAGCCTCCGTCGACGTCCACCTCGGCGGCGCCCGGAGGCGGCCAGCCAACCAGTTCCCTGCCGCCGGCGCCCCCTGCGGCGGGCGACGCGGGCGCGAGCACACCGTCGACGTGCTGGGACCACGCTCCCTCGGCGTACTCGGCGCCATCACCGGCGTCGGCCGTCTGGATGCGGGAGTAGACGCCGAAGGATCGGCGACCGTCTCGGCCGGACGCGCCGACGACGATCTGGACGTCCACCCCGCCCCGCTCAGGCAGCGTCAGCGGCGCCCGCAGGGTCAGCTCGTCGACAGCCGGCGACCCGACCTCGGCCGCGGCGTACGTCGCCAACTCGACGAACGCGGTACCCGGCAGCAGGACCGTGCCGAGGATCACATGGTCGGCCAGCCATGGCTGGGCGGCCCGCGACAGGCGGCCGGTCAGCACCAGCTCATCGCGGTCGGCGATCCGCACGGCGGCGCGCAGCAGCGGGTGCCGGGCGACGCCGAGGCCCGCGGAGGCGACGTCGACCGCGCCGGATGCGGGCTCCAGCCAGTACCGGTCCCGCGCGAACGCGTAGGTCGGCAGGTCGACCCGCCGCCCGCCCACCAGCAGAGGCCCAAGATCGGCCTTGACGCCGCGCGCGACCAGCCCGCCGAACGCGCTGACGGCGGCGACCGGCTCGGGTCGACCGGCGCGCAGCGCGGGGATCGCCGCGACCTGGTCCGGCCGCTCGACGCAGTCAGCCACCATTGCGGACACGACGGCATCCGGGCCGACCTCGAGGAACGTCGTCACGCCCTCGGCCTCCAGCGTCCGCGCGCCGGCGGCGAACCGGACCGGTTCCCGCGCATGCGACACCCAGTACTCGGGATCGCTGATCCGCGCAGGGTCGGCGACCTGCCCGGTCACGTTCGAGACGATCGGTATGCGCGGCGCGCGGAACGTGACCGTCGCCAGCGTCTCGCGGAACGCGTCCAGCATCGGTTCCATCAACGCCGAGTGGA
Source organism: Frankia sp. Cppng1_Ct_nod (assembly GCF_920656135.1). Lineage (NCBI taxonomy): Bacteria > Bacillati > Actinomycetota > Actinomycetes > Frankiales > Frankiaceae > Frankia > Frankia sp. Cppng1_Ct_nod. Next base: position 3,869 of record NZ_CAKKTK010000102.1, read on the forward strand.
AAGCGTGGCTGACGGCGAGACGCTTGGTGGCCCGGCCCATCGCCGCGAACCGCGCCATCACGTCGAGTACGGCATCACGATCACCGGAGAGGACCACCGACGTCGGACCGTTGATCGCGCCGATTCCGACCGGCGAGCCTGCGCCGCGCTCCGCCAGCGCTTCGGCGACCTCGGCCTCACTCGCCTCGACGGCGGCCATGACGCCGCCCGCGGGAAGCTCGCTCATGAGTTGTCCGCGCCGCAGGACGACCCGGGCGGCGTCCTGGAGCGACCAGAGTCCGGCGACGTGGGCGGCGGCCAACTCGCCGATCGAATGACCCGCGACGAAGTCGGGTGTCACTCCCCAGAACTCCATCAGGCGGTACAACGCGACCTCGATCGCGAACAGGGCCGGCTGCGCCGACGCGGTGTCATCCAGCGCGCCTGCGGGGCCGGTGAACATCCGGTCCCGCAGGGACCCGGCCGCAGCGGCCCCGTTCACCAGGGGATCGTCCATTTGCGGATCGAACGCCGCGCACACCTCGTCCAACGTGCGGGCGAACACCGGGAAGGCCGCGGCCAGCTCCCGGCCCATGCCCACGCGCTGCGAACCCTGACCGGTGAACAGCACGGCCAACCGGCCCGGCGCCGCCCGCCCTCGTCCAGCGGACCGTTCGCCACGCGCGACCGCGGCGAGTCCGGCCACCAGCTCCTCCCGATGTTTCCCGACGACGACCGCGCGATGCTCGAACAGAGTCCGGGTGAACGCCAGTGACCAGCCCACATCCAGCGCGCAGGGCGCATCCACCCGGTCGAGCCAGCTCGCCAGCCGCGCGGCCTGCGCCGCCAGGCCCGCCTCGGACCTGGCTGACACCACCCAGGGCACGACGTGGTGGTCGGCGACCGGGTCCGCCACGACCTCGACCGGCGCGTCGCTCGGCGCCTGCGCCGATGACGCCTCGGGCTCGGGTGCCTCCTCCAGGATCACGTGCGCGTTGGTCCCGCTGATCCCGAAGGACGACACCCCGGCCCGGCGGGCCCGGCCGTCCAGCCGGGGCCAGGGACGCTCGGCGGTCAACAGTTCCACGGCGCCGGACCTCCACTCGATGCGGGGGTTCGGCTCGTCGACGTGCAGGGTGCGCGGGAGTACTCCGGCCCGCAGCGCCATCACGGTCTTGATCACTCCACCGACGCCGGCGGCAGCCTGGGCGTGCCCGATGTTCGACTTCAGCGATCCCAGCCACAGCGGGCGTTCGGGCGCGCGGCCCTGGCCGTAGCTGGCCAATAACGCCTCGGCCTCGATCGAGTCGCCGAGCGGGGTGCCGGTCCCATGGGCCTCCACGGCGTCGATGTCGGCGGCGGCCAAGCCGGCGTCGGCGAGGGCGTCGCCGATCACTCGTTGCTGCGAGGGACCGTTCGGCGCGGTGAACCCGTTCGACGCCCCGTCCTGGTTGATCGCGCTACCCGTCACGACGGCGAGCACAGGATGGCCGTTGCGGCGCGCGTCCGACAGCCGCTCCAACAGGAGAATCCCGGCTCCCTCACCCCAGCCGGCGCCGTCGGCCGAGGCCGAGAACGACTTCGACCGGCCGTCAGCGGCAAGTCCGCGTTGCCGGCTGAACTCGATGAACGGTCCAGGGGTGGCCATCACGGTCACCCCACCCGCCAGCGCAAGCGAGCACTCCCCCGCTCGCAGCGCGCGCGTCGCCAGGTGCAGTGCCACCAGCGACGACGAACAGGCCGCGTCGACGGTGACCGCGGGGCCCACCAGGCCCAGGGTGTAGGCAATGCGGCCGGAGGCGACACTGCCGGCGCTGCCGTGCAGCAGGTAGCCCTCGAAGCCGGCGGGGACGGGCCGCAGCCGGGAGCCGTAGTCGTTGTACATCAGCCCGGCGTAGACCCCGACCGGCTGCTCCGCGACGGACCGCGGCAGGATCCCGGCGCGTTCGAAGGCCTCCCACGAGATTTCCAGCAGCAAGCGTTGTTGCACGTCGACGGCGAGCGCTTCGCGCGGGCTCATCCCGAAGAACGCCGGGTCGAACTCGTCGGCCTCAAGCAGGAACCCACCCTCGCGGACGTAGCTTTTACCCGGGCGGTCCGGGTCGGGGTCGTAGAGATCCTCGTCCCAGCCGCGGGTGCGCGGGAAGGGAGTCACCGCGTCCTCGCCGGCTCTCACCAGCCGCAACAGATCCTCGGGGGACCGCACGCCGCCGGGATAGCGGCAGGCCATGCCGACGATCGCGATCGGTTCCCGACCACGGCGCTGGAGCTCCCGAAGGGCTTCGCGGGTCTGGTAGAGATCCGCCGTCACCCTCTTCAGGTAGGAAAGGGTCTTCTGGTCGTCCGCCATCTGCGCGCCTCTCATGCGTTTCTCGGCCGCGGGTCAGTCCAGATCGATGCCGAATTCCTTGCCGACGAACTCGAACAGCTCCTCAGGTGAGGAGGCTTCGAGCTGTTCGCGGACACCGCCATCGTCGGGGGCGTCGGAGCCGTTCGCGTCCCACCGGGCCAGCAGCTGCCGCAGCCGGGCCCCGGCCTGGTCCCGCTCGCCCGCATCGATGGCGCCCGCCGCCATCGCCGCCTCGAGCTGGTCGATCCTCGCCAACACCGAGACGTCCACGCCGCCGCCCGGGCCGGCCTGCGATCCGGCCGTCGACGCGGCGGCTGACTCGACCAGCCGGCCGCGAAGGTAGGTCGCCAGCGCCCGAGGTGTCGGGTAGTCGAAAACCAACGTCGCCGGCAGCCGGCGTCCGGTCGCCGCGTTGAGCCGGTTACGCAGGTCGACCGCGGTCAGCGAGTCGAAGCCAAGGTCGCTGAAGGCGCGTTCGTCGTCGACCGCGGACCGATCGACGCTGCCCAGCACGGTAGCGACGTTCACGCGGACCAGGTCGAGCAGGAGGCTGAGCTGCTCGACCTCGCTCATGGCCGCCAGCCGAGCCGGTAGGTCCGGGTCGGCGGCAGCCGCCGCGGCGACTGCCGCCCGCCGTCTGCGGATGTCGACGAGGCCGCGCAGGACAGCAGGCAGCGCGTCACCCTGTGCCCGGAGCCGACGCAGATGCAACCGCATCGGCAGCAGCCACGGCTCGGCCAGGTCCGCAGCCAGAGCCTCGTCGAACAGGGCCAGCGCCTCGTCCGTGCCGAGGGCCGCCATTCCCGCGCGGGCCATCCGCTCGAAGTCGGCCTCGCCGAGACGCCCGGTTATCCCGGTCGCCTGTCCCCACAGGCCCCACGACAACGTCACCGCGGGAAGACCGGACGCTCGCCGGTACACCGCAAGCGCGTCGAGGAACGCGTTGGCGGCGGCGTAGTTGCCCTGGCCCGCCCCACCGAGCACGGCCGCGGCCGACGAGAACGACACGAATGCCGCCAGGTTGTCCCGCCGCGTCAGCTCGTGGAGGTGCCAGGCCGCGTCGACCTTGGGTTTCAGCACGTCGCTCACTCGCTCGCCGGTCAGCGACGTGATCACGCCATCGTCGGACAGGCCGGCCGCGTGCACGACGGCGGTCAGCGGGCGCCCGGCGGGCACCGCGGCAAGCATGGCCGCCACCGCCTCCCGGTCGGCCATGTCGCAGGCTACGACGTCCGCCTGGGCGCCCAAGCCGGCCAGCTCGTCGACGAGGTCGGCCACACCCGGGGCATCGGGCCCACGGCGGCTGGTGAGCAGCAGGTGGCGTACCCGCCACCGCCGAACCAGGTGGCGTGCGAGCAGGCCGCCGAGGACGCCGGTCCCGCCGGTGATCAGCACAGTCCCGTCCGGGTCCAGGCTGGGCGGCTCGCTCCCCTCGTGCCCGTCATCGGCGGGCACCCGTTCCAGTCGGGGGACGAGCGGCGCGCCGTCGCGAACCGCTACCTGTGGCTCGCCGAGGCCGACGACCGCCGGCAGCGCGCGCCACGACTCATCCGCACCGTCGAGATCCACAAGAACGAACCGATCCGTGTTCTCGGTCTGGGCGGACCGAAGCAGGCCGAGCGCCGAGATCGGCGCCAGGTCCTGGGGCGAACCGGGTTGTTCGACACCGGCCCGAGTCGCGACGACAAGCCGCGACGCTTCGAAGCGCTGGTCGGCCAGCCACCGCTGGGCGATGTCCAGTACCTGCCGGGCCGTGGCATGCGTGTCCGCGACGACGTCGCCGGTCAACGGCGGGTCGAAAGGGATGACGACGACAGGCGGAACGGGCGCGCCGCCGTCGACGGCCGCCGTGAGCGCCTGCAGGCTCGGGACGGTCTGGACGCCGCCGAGGGATGCCACGCCGTCCCCGATCATCACCCAGGAACTCGTGTCCGCGGGGCCAGGATCAGTCGACGCAGTTGACGCAGTCGCCGGGAGCGAAGCCCACGCGGAGGGTGTGACCCAGCGGATCCGGTACAGCCCCTCCGGACGTGCCGGGCGCCGAGCCTCGTTCGGCAGGTTGTCGGGCGCCGGTCGCCAGGCGAGCGAGTCGACGGTTGCGACCGGCGCCCCCGCGCTGTCCGCGGCGACGACGGACACCGCGCTGTCTCCCGCCGGACGGAAGCGGACCCGCAGATGAGCCGCTCCGGACGCGTGCATGCTGACCCCCGACCAGGAGAACGGCAGCACCGGCCGCGCCCGGGCTTCACCGCCCTCGTCGGCGAGGTTCGGACCGGTGAGGCCGCGGATCCTGAGCAGCATGCCGTGCAGCGCCGCGTCGAGCAGGGCGGGGTGGGCGATGAAGGAGTCCGCCGCAGCCGCCGGCTCGTCGGGCAGGGCCACCTCGACGAAGACCTCGTCGTCAAGTGTCCACAGCCGCCGCAGACCCTGGAAGGACGGACCGTAGCCATAGCCGCTCTCCTCGAGCAGGTCGTAGGCGTCGGCCACGTCGACCTCGGCGGCGCCGGCCGGCGGCCACTCCTTCAGGCCTTCCGGCGCCGGCCCGGCGGTCGGGACGAGCGCGCCGGTCGCGTGCCGCGTCCAGGGTTCGGATGGTTCGTCGGTCTCGCTGGATACGGCCTCGCTCGAGACGGCAGTGTCCACGCGGGAGTAGACGGCGAACTCGCGGCGGCCCGACAGGTCAGGTCCGCCCACGACCACCTGCACCCGCACGCCGCCGTCGTGGGGGACGACCAGGGGCGCCGCCAACGTCAGCTCCTCGACCCGCGCGGCGCCGACTTGGTCACCGGCCACGACGGCGAACTCGACGAAAGCCGTGCCCGGCAGGATCGCCGTCTCGTCGACCGCGTGGTCGGCCAGCCACGGATGCGCCCGCCTGGACAGGGTGGCGGTCAGGACGATGCCGTCGCCGTCCGCCAGGTCGACGACGGCGGGCAGCAGGGGATGGCCGGTCGCTCGCAAACCGGCCGAGCCGACGTCCGCGACCGCCGGCGCCGTCTGCCGGAACCGGTAGGGCTGGCGGGCGAACGCGTAGGTCGGCAACGGCACGGTCCGCGCGCCCGTGCCCGCGAACAGGTTCCGCCAGGCGACCGGCACGCCCCGCACGTGAAGCTCGGCGACGTTGCGCAGGAACTGCTCCATGCCGCCGTCGTCGCGCCGCAGCGACCATGCCGTCGCCGCTGGGGTACCGACGTCCTCGATGGTCTCCCGAACCCCCGGGACGACGACCGGGTGGGGGCTGACCTCGACGAACATCGTGTGCCCGTCGGCCAACAGCGCGCGGACGGCCTCGTCGAGCCGGACGGTCTGGCGCAGGTTGCGGTACCAGTACTCCGCGTCGAGGGTGGTGGTGTCGATCAAACCACCGGTCACGGTGGAGTACATCGGGACGGAGCCGGCCTTCGGCGTCACCGGGGACAGCGTGTCGAGGAGCTCTGACCGGATCAGTTCGACGTGCGCCGAGTGCGAGGCGTAGTCGACGGGGATGCGGCGGGACCTCACCCCCGCCCCGGTCAGTTCGGCGATCATCGCGTCCAAGGCGGCGTCGCCCCCGGACACCACCGTCGAGGCCGGTCCGTTCACCGCCGCGACCGCCAGGTCCGACCCCCAGTCGGCCAACCGCCCGCCGATCTGGGCGGCCGGTAGCGGGACTGACGCCATCCCTGCACCGCCGGCCAGTGTGAGCAGGGTCTTACTGCGCAGCGCCACCACCCGGGCGGCGTCGTCGAGCGACAACCCGCCCGCGACACAGGCGGCGGCGATCTCGCCCTGCGAGTGCCCGATCACGGCCGCCGGCCGCACGCCGAACGACCGCCACAGCCGCGCCAGCGACACCATCACCGCGAACAGCAGCGGCTGGACGACGTCCACCCGTTCGACGTCGGCGCCGGTGCCGGTGCCGCGCAGCGCGTCAAGCAGCGACCAGCCGGTCAGCGGGTCGAGCGCCCGCGCGCAGTCGGCCATCGACTCGGCGAACACGGGCGAGCCGTCGGCGAGGGCAAGCGCCATCCCCGGCCACTGGGCGCCCTGCCCTGGGAACACGAACACCACCCGGGGCGGGGACGCCGCGGCCACCCCGGTCACCACCTGCGGGGACGGCTCCCCGGCCGCGAGCGCGGCCAGACCGGAGGCCAGCTCGTCCGGGCCGCCGAGCACCACCGCACGGTGGGTGAAGGTGGATCGCGACGACACGAGCGACCAGGCCACATCCAACGCGGCCGGGGAGCCGTCCCCGCGGCTGTCACCGACCTCGTCCTCGACGAGATGCGCCAGAAGGCGCCGCGCCTGGCCGGCGAGCGCCGCGTCGGTACGTGCCGACAGGACCCAGGGAACGATGTTCGCCGTGGACACCGAAACCGGCTCGGGTCGCGGCGCACTCTCCTGTGCCCGGGCTGGGGCCTCCTCCTGAGCCTCCTCCTGAGCCTCCTCGAGGATGACGTGCGCGTTGGTGCCGCTCGCGCCGAACGACGAGATGGCGGCGCGGCGCGGACGGCCGTCGCTGTCCCACGGCCGTGCCTCGGCGAGCAGGCTGACCGTTCCCGCCGACCAGTCGACGCGCGGGGTCGGTTCGTCCACGTGCAACGTGGCCGGCATGGTGGCGTGCCGCATCGCCATGACCATCTTGACCACACCGCCGACACCGGCGGCAGCTTGGGAGTGCCCGATGTTGGACTTCAGCGACCCGAGCCACAGCGGCCGGTCCGCCGGCCGGTCCTTGCCGTAGGTCGCGAGCAGCGCGGACGCCTCGATCGGATCTCCGAGGGCAGTGCCGGTGCCGTGTGCCTCGACCACGTCCACGTCCGCCGCGCCCAGCCCGGCGGCAGCGAGCGCCTGACGGATGACCTTCCGTTGAGAGGTGCCGTTCGGGGCGGTCAGGCCGTTGGAAGCGCCGTCCTGGTTGACCGCGCTGGCCCGAACGACCGCGAGCACCCGATGTCCGTTGCGCCTCGCGTCGGACAGCCGCTCGACCAGCAGCATCCCCACGCCTTCGGCCCAGCCGGTCCCGTCCGCGCCCGCGGCGAACGCCCTGCAACGGCCGTCGGTGGACAGCCCCCGCAGCCGGCTGAACTCGATGAAGGCGCTCGGCGTGGTCATCACGACCACGCCGCCGACGAGCGCCATGTCGCACTCGCCGGCCCGCAGCGCCCGGGCGCCGAGATGCAGAGCCACCAGGGACGACGAACAGGCGGTGTCGATGGTGACGGCCGGCCCCTCGAACCCGAAGGTGTACGACAGGCGGCCCGACATCACGCTGGCCGCGTTGCCCGTCATGAGGTAGCCGTCGAAGTCCTCGGGGCGGCCCGGCAACAGGTCCGGGTAGTCCTGCCCGCTGGAACCGACGAAGACGCCGGTGCGGCTGCCGCGCAGCGCCGTCGGGTCGATGCCGGCGTGCTCGATGGCCTCCCAGGACGTTTCAAGCAGAAGCCGCTGCTGCGGATCCATCGAGGCGGCCTCCCGGGGGGAGATGTCGAAGAAATCCGCGTCGAACGCGAACACGTCCGCGAGGAAGCCCCCTCGGCGCGTGTAGCTCTTGCCCGGGGCGGCCGGGTCCGGGTCGTACAGCTCGTCGAGATCCCAGTCCCGGTCGGCGGGGAACTCGCTGGTCGCGTCGGTCCCGGACGCGACCAGACGCCACAGGTCGTCGGGTGACACGACCCCGCCGGGGTACCTGCAGGCCATGCCGACGACCGCGACCGGTTCGTCGACCGCCGCGGGGACAGCCCTCGCGCCGTCGCCCGCGGCGCCGCTTTCGGCGCCGTCCCCAATGTCGTCGGCCGCCCCGGTCGCGGTCTCGACGAGGCGGGTCGCGAGCGCGACCGGCGTCGGGTGGTCGAAGACGAGGGTTGGCGACAACGTCAGACCGGTCGCGGCCGTCAGGCGGTTGCGGATCTCGACCGCGGCCACCGAGTCGAAGCCGGCGTCCCGGAAGGTACGGTCGTCCCGCACGGCGGCGGCCGAGTCGTGCCCGAGGACGATCGCGACCTGCTCGCGTACCAGGTCGAGGGCCATCGCGATCCGCTCGTCGCCGTCCAGTTCCCAGAGCCGCGCCGCCCAGGCGCCGCCGGCCACGGGCAGCGATCCCGCGGTCGGGCGGTCGGTTCGCGCGTCGGGCAGGTCGGCGAGCACAGGGCGCGAGCGCGCCGCGGTATACGTCGGGACGAAACGTGGCCACTCGATGTCGGCGATGACCGAGAATGGCGCCCCACCGGCGACCGCCCGGCGCAGGCCGGCGAGTCCGAGGTCCGGATCAAGGCGGTTGATGCCCGGACCGTGGGTGGCGGCCTCGTCCCACGGCCCCCAGGCGATCGCGGTCGCCGCTAGGCCGCGTCCGTGCCGACGGGCAGCGAGGCTCGCCAGGTGGGCGTCCGCCATCGCCTGAGCGCTCTGGCCCAGCGAGCCGAGCACGCCCACAAGGGAGGAAAACAACACGAACGCCGTGGCCGGGCTGTCGATCAGCTCGTCGAGGTGGGAAGCTCCGCGCAGCACCGCCGTGAACGCGGTGTCGATGCCCGCGGCGTCGTTGCTCGCACCGTCGACGCCGACGAGGTGGATGACGGCGTCGAGCTGGTGCCCGTCCGCGGTGAGTCGGCGAACGACGTCGGCGAGGGCCGGCCGATCGGTTACATCACAGGCCAGCGCGGTCGCCCGCACAGCGACCCCGGCGAGCTCGTCGATGAGCGCGCCCGCGCCTGGGGCGTCAGGACCTCGGCGGCTGACGAGAGTGATCTCTTCGGCGCCGTTGGCGGCGGCCCACCGGGCCACCCGCATACCCAGCTCATCGGCGAAGCCGGTTATCAGCACGCTGCCGCTCGGCCTCCATCCGACGCCCGAAGCGCCGCCCGCCGCCGGGTCATCGGCCGGGGCCCGAACCAGCCGGCGAGCGAAGGCGGTCGGCTCGCGGACGGCCACCTCCTCCTCGCCGCCGGTCAGCGCGCGGACCAGCCGCCCGGCGACCGCCTCGGACGGTGCCTCCGGAACGTCGATCAGCCCGCCCCAGACGCCGGGCCGTTCCAGAGCCTGGACCCGGCCGAAGCCCCAGAGCATCGACTGATCCGGGCGTGGGGACCCTTGGGCGGGATCATCCGGATACGTGGGGTCTGCGGGCGCGCCTCCTGTCGTCACACACCAGATCGGCGCGTCGATCTCCGCGACGTCGATCGCGTCGACCAAGGTCATGGTTTCGGCGACCGCCGACGGAAGGCTCGTCATGCCGGCGGCGATCCCCGACGGCCGCAGCGCCAGGAGCGAGACGATCGCGACCGTCGGTTCCTCGCTGACGGCGGCCCGCAGGTCCCCGGCGACAGTGTCGGGATGTAGCTCCAGCCGACGCACTCGCGCGCCGTGGGCTCGCAGCGCCGTGTCGACGGCATCCAGCCAGGGATCGGACGTCATTCCGCCCGACACAACAAGGATCACCCGGCCGTCCAGGGCCGAGCGGGCGACGTCGGGGATCGGGCACCAGACAACCTGGTAGCGCCAGCCGTCCAGCGCCGCGTCCTCGTCGCGCCGGCGGCGCCATGACCCGAGCGTCGTCAGAGTCGTCTCGACCGCGTCCGCGTCGCCCACGCAGAGCTCGGCGGCCAGCCGCTCGGCATCGTTCGCCCGCACTGCCTGCCACAGGCCGGCCTCGGCGGAGTCGACGGGGGCTGAGCGGCCGCGGGGCTCGTCGGAC
>NZ_CAKKTK010000103.1:0-7876 GCF_920656135.1 Frankia sp. Cppng1_Ct_nod
TCGCCGACGGCTCGACCCGACGCGCGGGCACCGTGATCGTCACGGTCGGCGGGCGCGACCTGGTTGCGCTGCTCGGCGACGACGCGGCATCGTCCGGAGCGGTCCAACACGTCCTCGGTGTTTCCCTGACACTGCCGAACCCCGGCCTGCACCATGCGCTCAAGGTCCACGCACCGGACCCCGTCGGGGTCGTGAACATCACCCTGTCCCAGGACTCCACGATGATCCATGCCAGCGGGGGGTTCGGCTACCTGGGGCTCGCCCGCCCACAGCCCGGCGATCCGCGCGTCGCGGAACTGATGACAGCGTTGGAGGAGCTCGTCGGGCATGTCCTTCCCGCGCTGCGGGGAGCCAACGGGTCCCTCACGGTCCTGGACCGCCGTACCTGCGAACGTCCGATGACCCCGGACGGCCTGCCGGTGCTGGAACCGGTGGACGCCTACGACGGCCGGGTCGTGGTGGCAGCCGGGACGAACGCGGGCGGAACGGTTCAGGCGCCGGCGCTCGCCGTCCTGCTGGAACGCCTGCTCCGCAACGAACCCACGGCGGTACACCTGACACTGCGCCCGGATCGCGTGAGCCTGGCGACCACCCGGACGTGGGTGTCCGCCTGAGCCGACCCGCGCGCAACGACCCGAGTACCCGTTATTGTCAAGCACCTTGGATGGTGTACGAAACGGACCCGACCCGCGAGTGGCAGACCCGCGAGTGGCCGCCTACGTGGTGCGTGGCAGGAACGAGGGCGCGAGGAGGCAGGCTTGATGGAGAACATCAGGCTGGTCCGCTGGACACCCGCACGGATGCGTGCCCGGCTGACGGATGTCATCGCCGTCTACAAGGCCGCCTTCCTCGACATCCACGAACCCGACCCGGCGCGGGCGGCGATCGAGCGCACCATTCACGCCCGCCGCCATGCGGAGCGTCGAGATCTGCGGGCCGTGGCGGCGCTCCTTCCCGACGACCACCTGATCGGCTTCGCCTACGCCCTGCCGGGCAGGCAGGGGCACTGGTGGCACGACGTCGTCTGTGCCGCGCTTGGTCCCGCCGACGCCGCCCTCTGGCTCGGGGACTGTCTGGAGATCGTCGAGTTCCACGTCCTGCCGGAGTTCCAGGGCAGGGGTGTCGGACACGAACTCATGCGGGAACTGCTGCGCGAGGCGCCGCAGCGTACCGCGGCGCTGTCCGCGCTGGAACTTCCCGACAGCCGGGCCCGGCGGCTGTACGCCAGCGAGGGCTTCGTGCCGCTGCTGTCGAACTTCCAGTTCCCGGGAAGCTGGATCGAATACGCGGTGCTGGGCAAGCGCCTCGCACCCGCCGAGTCCACGGAGCTCGCCGCGACGACCGAGGCGACCGGATCCGCCGACGGACAGCAACCGTCGGCGGACTCCGCACGGCGGACCACCCGGCCCGTTCGAGGCAACCGCAGGCAGGCCCGCGCCGGGTGACTTGCGGCCATGGCGTCACCCAGATGTCCCTGGCCGCCGTCGGGTGGGCCTTCGCGGTTGCGACCGTCGCCGTACAGATCCCCTACCCCCTGGCCGGGGGCTCGGGCAGGCGTGCCCTCACGGTGGCCTCGGTGTTGCTGTTCTGCGCGACGTCGGTCGTCCACGCGGCCCGCACCCGTAGGGCCGGCTGGACCGCAGGAATGATCGCAATCACGGCGGGGGGCGGTCTGGTCGCCGAAACCGCCGGGGTCCACACCGGCCTCGTCTTCGGCCGCTACACCTACACCGACGCCCTCGGACCGGACCTCGCCGGCGTTCCGACGGTGATCCCGCTGGCCTGGACGATGATGGCCTACCCGGCGTTCGTGCTGGGGCAACATGTGACCTGGCGGCTTGTCGGGACGGAGGGTCATGCCGACGGTACGGGTCCGGCCGACGGTACGGGTCCGGCCGACGGTACGGGTCCGGCCGACGGTACGGGCCGGGGCGTGGCCGTGACCGCGCTGGCCGGGGGTCTGCTGCTGGCAACCTGGGATCTCTACCTGGACCCGCAGATGGTGGATGCGGGGTACTGGCACTGGTCGGGTGGCGGGCCCGCGATCAACGGCGTCCCACTGTCCAACGCAGCCGGCTGGCTGGCCGTGGGTGCCGCGATCACAGCCATGCTGGCCCTCCTGCCGGAGCCGCGGCGCGTCTGTGACCGGCTGTTTCCCGACATGCTGCCTTTCATCATGATCGGATGGACCTACGCGTCCTCGCTGCTCGCAAACCTCGTCTTCTTCGACCGTCCGGCGGTCGCGGTCGCCGGCGGGGTCGGTATGGGGACGGTTCTCACCGGCGCGGGGGTCGTGGCGGTTGCAACGCGTCCGGTTACGCGCCCGGTTACGCGTCCGGTTACAACGCGGCGGCAGGAACCGTGACCTCCCGCCGGCCACGGCCCCCGTCAGGTGGCTGGACGCGGCTCCCGCTGGTTGCGGGCGCGGCCGGCGCGGCGGCGCTCGCCGTCCACACCGCCGTGAACACGCGCCTGCTTCGGGTCCCGCCGGCTGCCCGAGCCGTGGACGAACTGGTGAGCGTACTACTGCCGATGCGCGACGAGGCCGACCACGCCGCGCCGTGCCTGCGGGCGGTGCAGGCCTCGGTCGAGCTCCCCCACCTGGAGATCATCGTCTACGACGACGCCTCCACCGACGGCACCGGCGACGTGGCCCGTGAACTGGCGGGCGGCGACAGTCGCGTGCGGGTAATGGACGGCAGCGACCTGCCTGCCGGCTGGCTCGGCAAGCCGCACGCCTGCGCCAGGCTCGCCGGGCAGGCCCGGGGAAGCGTGCTGGTGTTCGTCGACACGGACGTCACCGTCGCCCCGGACGGGATCGCCCGCACGGTCGGCCTGCTGCGCGAACACGGTCTCGATCTTGTCTCGCCCTATCCCCGCCAGGACGCCGTGACCGTGGCGGAACGCCTCGTCCAGCCACTGCTGCAGTGGTCGTGGCTGGCGCTGCTGCCGTTGCGGCTGGCCGAACGGTCACCGCGTCCGTCGTTGTCCGCGGCGAACGGCCAGCTGCTGTGCGTGGACGCGGCCGCCTACCGCCGGGCCGGCGGGCACGCGGGCGTCCGCGACGCGGTGTTGGAGGACATCGCTCTGCTACGGGCGGTGAAGACCGCGGGCGGGCATGGTGTGGTGGCTGACGGCACCGACATCGCCCGTACCCGGATGTACCGCGGCTGGCCGGCGCTGCGGGACGGCTACGCGAAGTCGCTGTGGGCGGGCGGCGGCAGCGTCGGCGCGAGTGCGGGGCAGGTCGGCGTCCTCACCTGGCTCTTCGTCCTGCCCGCGGTCGCGATGCTGCGCGGTTCACGGATGGGGCTCGCCGGCTACGGCGCGGGCGTGGCCGGGCGGATGGTCGCGGCGCGCCGCACCGGCGGCCGGGCCTGGCCCGACGCGCTCGCGCACCCGCTGTCGATCGGCATGTTCGGCTACCTGACGGCCCTGTCATGGGTACGGCGGCGACGCGGTACGGCTATCTGGAAAGGCCGTCCGCTCGCTGAACCCCCACCGGCCGTAGGTGGAAACCGTCGCTATGGCAACGGAAACGACCTACGCTTCCACCGAGAAGCGCCAGAACCGCAATAGGGTCGCACGGTGGCTGGGATCGTCGTGGTCGGCGCGGGGGTCGCCGGGTTGGCGACGGCGGCACGGCTGGCCGCGTCCGGGCACCATGTCACCATCTGCGAGCAGGCAACGGAGGTCGGAGGCAAGCTCGGCCGGCTCAGCCTCGATGGCTTCTCCTTCGACACCGGGCCGTCGCTGCTGACCATGCCGGAGGTCTTCGCGGACCTGTTCGCCGCCACCGGCGCCCCGATCGAAAGCGTCCTGGAACTCCGGCGGCTGGACCCGATCGCCCGGTACCGCTTCGCCGACGGGACGGTCCTCGACGCGCACGCCGACGACGACGCGTTCACAGCCGAGTTGGACGCCGTGCTCGCCCCGGGATCGGGCGAGCAGTGGCGCCGGCTCCACGCCCACGCCGGGCGTCTGTGGGAGGTGACCCGCGGCCCGTTCCTGTCCGCCCCCCTGACCGGCGTCCGGTCGCTGGCCGGGCTCGCGCTGCGCCGGCCGGGCGACATCGCCCTGGTCGCACCGGGGTTGACGCTGCGCGGACTCGGCCGCCGCCACCTCACCGACCGCCGGTTGCGGATGTTCCTGGAACGGTACGCGACCTACACCGGTTCCGATCCCCGCCGGGCGCCGGCGGCGCTCGCGGTCGTCCCGTATGTGGAACGGCGTTACGGCGGCTGGTACATCCCGGGTGGGCTGCACCAGCTCGGTCGGGCGATCGCGGACCGGGCGACCGAACGGGGAGCCCGCCTGTTGCTCGACCACCAGGTCGTCGCGATCACCCGTTCCGCCGGTGGCCGGGTGGACGGGGTGCGGCTTGCCGACGGCACCCGCATGTCCGCGGATCTGGTGGTCGCGGGCGTCGACGCCGCAGTGGTGTACGGCACGCTGGTGCCCCACCGGCGGGCCCGGCGGCGGTTGCGCCGGGCGCCGCCGTCGCTGTCCGGCTTCGTGCTGCTGCTCGCTCTGCGCGGGAGGACACCGGACGGTCGGACGCCGGATCTCGCGCACCACACGGTGCTGTTCCCGGACGACTACGACAGCGAGTTCGACGCGGTGTTCGGCGGGCGCCTGGCCACCGACCCGACGATCTACATCAGCGCCCCGGACGACCCCACCCTGGCACCGCCCGGCTGTGAGGCGTGGTTCGTGCTGGTGAACGCGGCCCGGCACGCGCAGGCCGACACCACGCAGGCCGACACCACGCAGGCCGACACCGGGGTGGACTGGGACCGCCCGGGGCTTGCCGCGGCCTATACCGCCCGCGTGCTGGACCTGATGGCCGAACGCGGCCTGGACGTCCGGACCCGCCTGCTGTGGCATCAGGTGATCACGCCGGCCGATCTGGAGCGCCGGACCGCGGCGGTCGGCGGAGCGATCTACGGGACGTCGTCCAACGGCCCGCGGGCGGCCTTCCTGCGTCCCGCCAACCGCTCACCGGTCCCCGGTCTGTTCCTGGTGGGCGGGTCGTCGCATCCGGGCGGCGGCCTGCCGCTGGTCACCATGTCCACGAAGATCGTCGCTGACATGATCGGTCCCGCGTAGGACAACCTGCGCCGTGCTTCGGCCGGCACCGTCGAGCGTCCGGTTGATCACTGTGGCGAGCTGGACCAGACCGACCGCGCAGACCCCGAAGGTGCCGGCGGCACCGATCAGACCGGCGAGGTGCCCGCGCACCGGGTCGGCGGCGGCGGCAAGCATCACAGTCATCGCTATGATGATCCTGGTCGGCCGCTCACCGATGGTCACAACACCGATCTCCCCGAACCCGGCGTTCCCCGCTCGGGCACGCAGGTACTCCAGCAGGCCGAGCGCGACGCCCGCGGCGGCGCACACCTCGCCCGGCGCGCCGAGCAGCCAGAACGCGACGAGACAGACCGTGTCGGCGACCCGGTCGGCCAGCGAGTCCAGGACGTATCCCCACGCCGTCACCCGACCGGTCAGCACGGCGACGCATCCATCCAGGTTGTCCAACAGGCCACCGACGACGACGAGCACGGCGGCGAGCAGCGGCCACCGGCCGCCTGCCACCACGGGTGGCAGCATCGCGGCTGTCATCACCGCCGCGGCGACCGTGATCGTCGACGGGGAGACCCCGCGTGCGGCTGTGGGGCGTCCCAGGCGGTACACCAGAGCAAGCCACTGTCGGACGATCAACGGACCGCCGACGGGATCGTACTCTCCGTGCAGAACAGACCACTCTTTGAGATAGCTATCGCGGTCGGGTACCGGGGTCGTCACCGGACCATCGTGCCTTCTGCGTATGGTTCCGTCGTCTGATGACGATCGAAGACCTCAGCCCTTCGAGGGCCGCCCGCGGGCGGCCGCAGGAGACACCGGTGACCGAGAACGCGCCTTTGGTCGTGGAGACCCTCGACGACCTGAACCCTCCCGCGGTTTTCAACGCCGAACGTGACCAGGTGGTGCTCGCGGTCCGGATCACGCCGGTGTTCGGCACGCTGGACCTCAACCTGGTGGCAGCGGTGGTCGACGCGGCCAACCTGGCCGGATTCGCACTCGTCCGCGAGCAGCCCTTCCGGGACGAATGGCTGCTGTGCGTCTTCGACGCCTACGAGGACAATGCGTGAAAGACCTCACGGGTCGCGGTCGACCGGTTCAGGGTGATGAAGTGGATACCGGGTGCGCCGCCGGCCAGCAGCTTCTCGCACAGGTCGGTGGCGACCTGTACCCCGACCGCCCGCACCGCCACCGGGTCGTCGGCCACCGCGTGCAGCCGCCTGGCCAGGTCGTCCGGGAACGCCGTTCCGGACAGCACCGCCATCCGCTCGATCTGCGCGACGTTCGTCACCGGCATCACACCGGGGATGATCGGCGCCTCGCAACCGAGCCGGCGGACCCGGTCGACCAGGCGGAAGTAGGCGTCCGCCCCGAAGAAGAACTGCGTGATCGCGTAGTCCGCGCCCGCGGCGAGCTTGCGCACCAGGTGACGAGCGTCCGTGTCGAAGTCGGGTGACCGCGGATGGCGGTCCGGGAACGCCGCCACCCCGACGCAGAAGTCACCCAGTGACCGGACCAGCCGGACAAGGTCCTCGGCATGGCGCAGACCCTCGGGGTGGGCGACCCACTCCCCCTGCGGGTCACCCGGCGGATCACCGCGCAGTGCAAGGACGTTGCGCACGCCGGCTCCGGCATAGCTGCCGATCACCTGCCGCAGCTCGGATACCGAGTGGTTGACTGCGGTGAGGTGACCGATCGGCGTCAGCGTCGTGTCCGTCGCGATCCGTTCGGTCACACGCACGGTCCCCTGCCGTGTCGACCCGCCCGCACCGTAGGTCACCGACACGAAGGACGGATGCAGGGACTCCAGCTCCCGGATCGCCGTCCAGAGGTGACGCTCCCCCTCGGGGGTCCTCGGGGCGAAGAACTCGAACGAGAACGACGTCCGACCGGAGGCGAGGAGATCCCGCACCGTCGGCGCCCGGGTTCCCACGACGCTCCTGACCGCTGTCATGCGCTCGAGGGTAGTGCCTGCCACGCTCCGAACACGGCACATCCGAACACGGCACATCCCTCAGAGTCGTAGGGGACCCTGTGGCGCGGGGCTGTACACATGCACCCGCCCGGACCGGCTGCGGGCCGTCACGGCCCGTTTCGCCTCCGGGTCCGCCGGGGCGGTGACATCGACCGCGCCCGCGTCCGCCGACTCGACCTCGACGGCGTACGGACCGCCCGGGACGACGACCGTGACCGAGCCGCTGTCGCTGAGTGCGGTCACCTGTTCGGGCGGCGACGAAAAATGCAGGACGACATCCCCGGCACGGCTACGTGCGGTAACGCCATGTCCGCCCAGTTCACGTCCAGCGATGGTGCCGGAGTCGGTGACGAGCACGAGGTCACCGTCCGATCCCCACAGGGTCACCTCACCACCGCGTACCTCGGCCCGGACGCGGGTCGCCCGCGGCAGGCTCAGGCGGACCCGGGCCTCGCTGGTACGGCCGTCGATGCGCAGCAGGTCACCGGACCGCGTCAGCACCGGGCGGGTACGCCCGACACGCCGGCGGACGGTCATCTCCAGGCGGGCGTCGACCCGGTCGGCCTCGGCGATCTCGACCCGTCCGGCGGCGAGCCGGACGTCGACGGCGCCGACCCCGTCCACCGTCCGGCAAACCTCCTCCGGTGGCTGGCGCAGCAGCGCGAGGCCGCCGACACCGGCGCACAGCAGGACAATGGCCGCCACGACCACGACGATGCTTGTCATCCGTTACCTGTCCTGTGAGCGGACGTCATCGGACCATTGTGCGGTGGCCGCCGTCCGGCGCGGACAGGCGAGCGGACAGGCGAGCGGACAGGC
>NZ_CAKKTK010000103.1:7901-13664 GCF_920656135.1 Frankia sp. Cppng1_Ct_nod
GGCGAGCGGACAGGCGAAAGGAGTTGGATGCGTACGGTGAACGGCCCGACCGAAACGGTCGTGATCGTGGGGGCGGGCCTCGGCGGGTTGTCGGCCGCCCTGCGGCTGGCCGGCGCAGGTCGCCAGGTCACCGTCGTCGAACGCGAGGACGTCCCGGGTGGGCGGGCCGGGCGGCTGCTCGCCGGCGGCTACCGGTTCGACACCGGTCCGACCGTGCTGACCATGCCGGACCTGATCGCCGACGCCTTCGACTGCGTCGGGGAGAACCTCGACGACTGGCTGCGGCTACGGCCCGTTGACCCGCTGTACCGGGCACGCTACCCCGACGGCTCCCACCTCGACGTCCATGCCGACGCCGACGCGACCGCCGAAGAGATCACGCGCGTGTGCGGGCCGGCGGAGGCCGCGGGCTACCGCAGGTTCGTCGCGTTCGTGTCCGCGCTGTACCGGGCTGAGATGCGCGACTTCATCGACGCCTCGATCGACTCGCCGCTGGGCCTGCTGCGGCCGTCGCTGGCGCGGCTGGTCGCCCTCGGCGGGTTTCGTCGGCTCGCGCCCGCGGTGGGCCGGTACCTGCACGACGAGCGCACCCGCCGGGTGTTCTCGTTCCAGGCGATGTACGCGGGCCTGTCCCCCCACGACGCGCTCGCTCTGTACGCCGTGATCGCCTACATGGACTCGGTGGCCGGCGTGTACGTTCCGGTCGGTGGGATGCACGCCGTCCCGGTGGCCATGGCCGGCGCGGCAGCCAAGCACGGAGTGACGTTTCGTTACGGCACCCGGGTGACACGGGTGGAGACCCGCGGCCGGCGGGCCGTCGCGGTACATACCGCCGCGGGCGAACGCATCCCCGCGGATGTCGTGGTGCTCAATCCCGACCTGCCGACCGCCTACCGGGAACTGCTGCCCGCGTCGGTAACCCCCGGACGCCTCCGCCGCCTGCGCTTCGCGCCGTCCTGCTTCCTGCTGCTGGCCGGCTCGCGCGCGGGCTACCCGGGCAGTGCCCATCACACGATCCACTTCGGACGCTCCTGGCGGCGGACCTTCGACGAGATCATCAACCGCGGTGAGCTGATGAGCGACCCGTCCTTCCTGGTCACCACAGCGACGGCGAGCGACCCGTCGCCGGCCCCGGCCGGCCGGCACTGCTATTACGTGCTGTTCCCGACCCCGAACCTCACCGCGCCGCTGGACTGGTCGGTGCTCCGGTCGCGCTACCGGGATGAGGTGGTCGAAACCCTCGAACATCACGGGTACACCGGTTTCGGCGCCGGAATCGAGATCGAGGACGTAACCACCCCCGCGGACTGGCGGGCACGGGGAATGACTGCCGGCACCCCGTTCGCCGCCGCCCACACCTTCGGTCAGACCGGGCCCTTCCGGCCGGCGAACCTGGCGCCCGGTCTCGACAATGTCGTGTTCACCGGCAGCGGAACCCAACCCGGCGTCGGTGTGCCCATGGTGCTCATATCAGGACGGCTGGCCGCCGAGCGGGTTGTGGGGCGGGACAGGACCTACCGCTCCCGGGCACTGCGATGACCAGGCCGTCGACAGGATCCCACCGGAAAAGTTCAAATTTTCCTTAAAGAATTATCTGGGCGGGCCGGCCGCTCCGGTTTCAGGTCTCGATTCCCGGCATCGGCTGCGAGACTGAGGCCATGGACGAACGGCTCGCCGACGCGACCGCGCCGACCCCGGACGGGTCCGGGCCCACCGCATCCGATTCCAGCCGGACCGCATCCGATTCCAGCCGGACCGAGATGGATCTGGCCGGCCCCGACACGATCACCGACGCCGACCACCTCGAACGCGCCCTGTTCGAGGTCAAGAAAGTGATCGTCGGCCAGGACCACATGGTCGAGCGGATACTGGTGGCCCTGCTCGCCCGCGGGCACTGTCTGCTCGAGGGCGTGCCGGGGGTGGCCAAGACGCTCGCCGTCCAGACCCTGGCCACCGTGGTCGGTGGGACGTTCGCCCGCATCCAGTTCACCAGCGACCTGGTCGTCTCCGACATCGTCGGCACCCGCGTGTACCGGCAGACCCGGGAGACCTTCGACGTCGAGCTGGGTCCCGTCTTCGCGAACTTCGTCCTCGCCGACGAGATCAACCGCGCGCCCGCGAAGGTGCAGTCGGCGCTGCTGGAGGTCATGTCCGAACAGCAGGTCTCCCTCGGCGGCGTCACCCATCGGCTGCCCGCGCCGTTCCTGGTGCTGGCCACGCAGAACCCGATCGAATCCGAGGGGGTGTACCCGCTCCCGGAGGCGCAGCGCGACCGGTTCCTGATGAAGGTGAACGTGCCGTACCCGAACGGCAGCGAGGAGCTGGAAATCGTCCGCCGGATGGGTGTGCAACCACCCCGGGCGGAACCCGTCCTGGACCCGCGGACCCTGATACGGCTGCAGGCTCGGGCCACCAACGTGTTCGTGCACCACGCGATCGCCGACTACGCCGTCCGAATGGTGCTGGCGACCCGCTCACCCGGCGAGTTCGGGATGCCCGAACTCGCCGGCCATCTCGCCTACGGGGCGTCACCACGCGCCTCGCTCGGTCTGGTCGCGGCGGCACGGGCGCTCGCGATGCTGCGCGGCCGGGACTACGTCGTGCCGGACGACGTCACCGCGGTGGCCCTTGACGTGCTGCCGCACCGGTTGGTGCTGTCCTACGAGGCGTTGGCGGAGGGGTTGTCCGCGGAGGCCATCGCCGAACGCGTCCTGCGCGGTACCCCGCCGCCGCAGGTCGCTCCCCGGCAGCAGAACTACTCCGGTCACTGGACCACGAATCCGCAGGGCTTTCCCGAATACGGGAGCCAGGGGACCTCCGCGTGAGCGCGGACCGGTCCAGCCCCGAGCCCGGCGCCCACCAGCAGCCGGCCGCGGATCCGTCGATCGCGCGGACCCTGCGCCGCCTCGAGCTGACGGTGACCCGGCGCCTCGACGGGCTGCTGCTCGGCGACCATCTGGGCCTGGTCCCCGGGTCGGGGACCGAGAAGGCCGAAAGCCGCGCCTACCATGTCGGGGACGACGTCCGGCGGATGGACTGGGCTGTCACCGCCCGGACAACCGTGCCGCATGTGCACGATCTCATCGCCGACCGCGAGCTGGAGACGTGGATACTCGTCGACCTCACGGCCAGCCTGGAGTTCGGCACCGCGACGATGGAAAAACGCGACCTCGCGGTCGCCGCGGTCGCCGCGGTTGGCTACCTCACGGCACGTAGCGGTAACCGGTTGGGAGCATACGTGCTGACCGGCTCCGGCCCCCGGATGATCCCGGCCCGCGCCGGCCGCGACGGCCTGCGTGCGCTGCTCCGGACGCTGCTGGCGATACCGCGGTCCGCGCTGGACCGGCCGCGGCGGTCTCCTGACACCGCTGCCGCAACCAACCTTGCCGCGGCCGTGAACGGGCTGCGCAACCCGCCCCGGCGTCGCGGCCTGGCAGTCGTGATCTCGGACTTCCTGTCCACCGACATGTCCTGGGAACAGCCGCTACGCGCGCTCGCCGGACGCCACCAGGTACTCGCCATCGAGATCATCGACCCGGGTGAGCTTGAGCTTCCGGCCGTGGGGCTGCTCCACGTCGTGGACCCGGAAACCGGCGCGTTGCTGGAGGTACCCACCTCGTCCCGCCGGCTGCGCGACTCCTACGCCCGAGCCGCCGCGGCACACCGCCGGGATGTCGACGCGGCGCTGCGCCGGGCCGGGGCCGGTCACCTCGTCCTGCGGACCGACTCCGACTGGCTGTCAGACATCGTCCGTTTCGTTCTGGCCACCCGCCGCAGCCGCGGCGCGGGCAGGCGCCCGCCGGTGGCGCCCCGACCGGCCGAAACCACCCGATGATCTCATCGCGGCGACCGCTGGTTTCCGTCTGCCGCGTGCCCTGATCCGGCGGAGGAGGATAGTCACTGGTCGTGCGCGAACTGACCGCCGCCGGGATCGCATCCCCCCGGTTACGGCGCTCGTACCTGGAATGCCGCCGGCTCAACGCCTCGCACGGCCGGACGTACTTTCTCGCGACCGCGCTGCTGCCGGCGTGGAAACGGCCGTACGTCCATGCCCTCTACGGGTTCGCGCGCTATGCGGACGAGATCGTCGACGATCTCGACTCCGCTCTTTGTGACGCGCAGAGGTCCGCCCGGCTGCGCGGCTGGGGCGAGGAGTTCCTGGCCCACGCGGGAACGGGCTCGGGCCCGGGTAGCGGCCCTCAGTCGTGGCGGTCCGGTGCCGGTGAAAGCCCCGGGAACATCTCCGTGCTGCCGGCGCTCCTCGACACGATCAGGCGGTGGGACATCCCGCTGGAGCACTTCGAGGCGTTCCTCGACTCCATGCGGATGGATCTCACCGTGACCTCCTACGCGTCCTTCGACGACCTGATGGTCTACGTCCACGGTTCGGCCGCGGTGATCGGTCTGCAGATGGTGCCGATCCTCGAGCCGACCTGCTCGGCGGCCCTGCCCTACGCCCGCGATCTCGGCACCGCCTTCCAGCTGGCGAACTTCATCCGCGATGTCGGCGAGGACCTCCGCCGCGGACGGGTCTACCTGCCGCAGGAGTCCCTGGACCTGTTCGGCGTGACCCGCGGACACCTCGCCGCCGGTGTGGTGGACGGCCCGGTGCGCCGGCTGCTCGCCTTCGAGATCGCCCGCGCCCGGGAGCTGTTCCGTGCGGCAAGGCCCGGCATCCGGCTGCTGCACCCGACCTCCCGCGACTGCGTCGACACCGCGTTCCGGCTTTACAGCGCCATCCTGGACGAGGTGGAACGCGCCGACTACCAGGTGCTGGACAGGCGGGTCGCCGTCGGGGTGGGCCGGCGGATCGCCGTCGCCGGCCCCGGCCTTCTGCGGGCCGTTCGCGCCCGCCGCCGCGTCCAGTGCCCCACCTGCGTCCAGGGCACCACCGCCCGCTGACGTCGGCCGTCAGGCGGTCGAGAGGACGACCTCCGTCGACTTGATCAGGGCGGTCACGGTGGAACCCGCCGCGAGACCGAGGTCGGTCGCGGCGGCCCGGGTGATCGCCGCTGTGATCTCACCGCCGCCGTCGAGGCGGATGTGGGCGACCGTCATCGCACCGCCCGTCTCCAGACCGGAAACCGTGCCGGGTAGCTGATTGCGAATACTGATGCCGGCGACAGCGCCCGTGGCCAGGGAGACCTCGGTCGACTTGATCAGAACGTCGACGGCCGAACCCACCGAAATACCGAGATCCTTGACCGCGTCCATGGTCACCGCGGCTGTGATGCTCCGCCCACCGGAGACGTCGATCGCCACTGTACCCATCACCGCACCACTGGTGATCTCGGTAACGGTTCCGGTGAGCCGGTTACGAATACTCAAGCCCATTGATCTACCTCATCACTTCGGGATGCCGCTTCGGGACGTCACTTCGGGATGCCGCTTCGGGTCGGACGGCTCCCACTCTCATATTCCCTCCACCCACCCGATCGGGCTGTCAGCCACCGGGTCGGGGTAGGTGTCGACGTCGGTTGCCTTGAACGACGCCCAGACGGTCATGCCCGGTTCCAGACGCAGTTCGGCGAGAGCCGCCGGGGTGACGTCGGCGAGCACCGGCGGGGTCGTGTCAAGTGCGATGCGGGCCCGGTCGCCCAGCAGTTCCAGGCCGGCGACCCTGCCGGCGAGGGTGTTGCGGGCGCTGCCGTGCGGCTCGACGACGCCGAGGACGACGGCGGACGGCCGCAGCGCGGCCAGCACCGGCCCGGCGATCGCCGTGTCCGCGATGGTCAGCATGCCGCCACCGGCCAGTCGCACGCC
>NZ_CAKKTK010000104.1:0-13420 GCF_920656135.1 Frankia sp. Cppng1_Ct_nod
CGTCGAACCCGCATCTTGCGATCGAGGCGCTGCGGGCGCTTCTCGTCGAGGAGTCGGGCCAGGTCTCGCGGCACAACCTGGTACGCCAGCGGGCGTTCTCCGAGCGCATCGCCGAACTGATGCGGAAGTACACCAACCAGCAGCTCACCTCGGCCGACGTGATCGCCGAGCTCATCGAACTGGCCAAGGAGGTCGCCGCTGAGGGAAACCGCGGCCAGCACTTCAGCCCACCGCTCTCCGGCGACGAACTGGCGTTCTACGACGCGGTCAGCACCAACGAGTCGGCCGTTGCGCTCCAGGGCGATGACGTGCTCGCCCAGATCGCCCGCGAGCTGGTCGCGGTCATGCGCCGTGACGTCAAGACCGACTGGACCGTGCGAGACGACGTGCGCGCCAAGCTCCGATCGTCGGTCAAACGGCTGCTCGTCAAGTACAAGTACCCGCCGGACAAGCAGCCGGAGGCCATCCGCCTCGTGATCGAGCAGATGGAAGCTATGGCACCCCGATACGTCACGGGATAGTGGTTTCGTCCGCTAGAGATCGCCAGTGCGCCCGGCCCAGTCGTCGTGGGTGGTCGCGTAGATGCTGCGGGGCTGGCCGCCGCGTTCGGCGGTCTCGGCGAGCCTGAGACCGAGCTTCTCCGCGACCCGGATGGAGGCGGCGTTCTCCGGGTGGATGATGCTGATCACCCGTTCCCGCTTCAGGACTCTGAAAGAATTGTCAAGCGCGGCGGATATGACTTGCAGGGTCTGCTGGTGGTGCCGAACAGGAATGTCAGCCCGGCCACGGCGGCCACTATGAATGCCACTGTCTTAACTTTGGGTGCAGAGGTTGCAGTCGGTCGACTGGACCGAGCCAGTCTACGGCACCGAACTCCGACTCGCGATCTGACCTGAAGACCAGTAGGGCCCGGCGCTTTCTTCCGCACGACGCTGCTGTCCCGCCCGGTCTTGTTGATGGCACCACGGGCGGTGACCTTCAGCCCCGCCGACATGGCTGCGCGGCGCTGTGGGCGAGCGCGGCAAGTTCGACGTGACTGTTTGTCAGATTTGACCCAGATCGATCTTCGCTGGGAAAGGAGCCGAGACCTTGACCACAGCGGTGAAAACGTCCCCGTCCCGGTAGGCCCTGGTAGCCGGGTCGAGGAGATAGGTGTAGATCAGCGGAACGCCGGTAGCGGCCTGCTCGATCCGCCAGTAGAACGCGATGCCGGCCCTGGCGTACTGGTCCGCCTTCACGATCCTGTCGGTGGTCTCCGAACCCGGCGAAACGACCTCCACGACCAGCAGCACGTGTTCGGGACGGGTGGGCGTGACGTCGATCGAGTCCGCGCGGTACACGACCACGTCAGGACGACGATTAGTGAGCGGCACGTCCTGCAGCCGGACGTCGATGTCCGTGTCGGCGTTCCAGTCATCTCCTGCGGCGGTGTCCAGAGCGTTCGCGACGATCCGGGCCACGCGGTTGTGCCGTTTGGACGCGCTGGGGCTCACGACGACCATCCCGTCCACGATCTCGATGCCCGCGCACTGCTCCTCGGACCAGGAGTCGTACTCTTCCGCTGTGATCTGATCATGCATCCACGCGGGGGCGACCATCTCCGCGGTCACGACGCACCTCCCGGAACCTGCACAGCGAGTCTGGATCCGCTTCGTCCATCGTAGTGTGCACTCTCCGAGGCGGCTCCATACCACGAGAGATCCGTTTGCTGCGATTCAGCGGATCCCCCCGCGGTGGTGCTCTATCAGTGCAGGAGCTACCAATGGTTCGGAACGTGTGTTCGAGTGGGCTTGAAGTGCTTCCGTCGCGGCGCTCACTGGGCTTCGCCCCTGGTCAGGACGCGCGTGTGGACGGGACGGACCGTGATTTCGGGACCTTCGACCAACATCAAGCGGTTCTTATGCTGGTACGTAAGGTCCACTACCCTGCGTAGTAAGTCACTGAACTGGGCAAATAGGTTTGATCTATCGCGTCGGGGTGGTCGTGAGGATCTGAAGTTGCAGGTCGGCGGTCACGGGAAGCGGGTTCGTACAATGCCGGGGCTTCGGAATGGACGGCTCGGATGGTGACCATGAGTGCCAGTTCGGGCCTCTGGCGTCGGTTGTAGTCGTGCGATGTCCTGCTGGCGGGTCGCTGCATGGGCGGCGCGGTCGGGCAGTTTCGGGGAGCCGTTGGCAAGTCCGGCGGAGATCTTTGAATCCCCGCAGTGACGACGTCCGCGGGGGAGGGAAATGTGGGTCAGAGCTGGACGTGGATCTGGCCGGCGCGAAGGGCGGGGATCACGCCGCCGTCGATGCGTAGGTCTGTGCCGGTGAGGAAGCCGGCGTCGGGGCCGAGGAGGAAGCCCGCTGCGGCAGCGACCTCGTCGACGGTGCCGGTCCGGCCGGCCGGACTGTGTTCGATCATCGCCTGGTAGCCGGCGGCGCCGGGGCCTGACATTTCGTCGCGGGCCAGTGGGGTGAGGATGATGCCGGGGCTGATGGAGTTGACCCGTGCGCCGCGCCGGCCCCAGCGCAGGCTTGCCGCCTCGACCTGGACGTGGTTGGCGTGTTTGGCCAGGGCGTAGGCCGCACCGGAGTTGGGGACCGCGTCTGGCGCGAGGAATGGAAGCGCGAGTAGCTCGTCGGTGTCGGTCTGGGCGAGCGCCCGGTCCTGGTCTGGTGCCAGCCGCGGGAGCATGTATCCGGCCATGCTGGAGATGACCAACCCTGCCCCGCACGGGGCGATCACGGTCCCGAACTGTTCGAGGAACAGCGCCGTGCCGTAGAGGTCGACCCGCAGGATCGCCGCCGGGTTGGCCTGGACCGGGGAGAGCCCCGCGGTGTTGATGACCTGGACGATGTCGCCGAGGCTGGTCGCGGTCTTGACGAGGGCCTCGACCGAAGCGCGGGAGGAGACGTCGACGGTCTCGGCGATGACGGTGTGTCCGTCTCGTTCGAGTACCTCGGTGGCCGTCTGGAGGATGTCGTCGTTGAGGTCGGCGAGGAGCACCAATCGACCGGCGCCGAGCCGTCGCGCGATGGCCTGGCCGATTCCACCGGCACCGATTACGGCGACGACGTCTCTGTTACGCATGGCGCTTCTCCTGGTCGTGAACGTTGGATGGGGCTGTCGGTCATCGGGTCAGCGTTCGAGGGTTCGCGCTTGGGCTTCGTTGTGGTGGTCGCCTTCCGCGGGGGTCAGGGCGTCGAGCGTCGCCAACTGCTGGGAGGTGAGGAGCAGGTCGTCGGCGGCGAGGTTCTCCTCCAGCCGGGTCACCCGCTTCGTGCCGGGGATCGGGGCGATGTCGTCGCCCTTGGCCAGCAGCCACGCCAACGCGACCTGGGCCGGTGTCGCGGCGGCCTCGCGGGCGACGGCGCCGACCTCGTCGGCGATGCGCAGGTTGCGCTGGAAGTTCGCACCGGTGAACCGGGGGTTGGTCCGCCGCCAGTCGTCGGCTGCGAGATCGTCGAGCGACCGGACCTGCCCGGTGAGAAACCCGTGGCCCAGCGGCGAATAGGGCACGAATCCGATCCCGAGCTCACGCAGCAGCGGCAGTACCTCGGGTTCCTGATCGCGAGTCCACAGCGAGTACTCCGACTGCAGCACGCTGATCGGATGCACCGCGTGGGCGCGACGGATTGTGTCCAGCCACGCCTCGGAAAGCCCGAGGTGCAGAACCTTGCCCTCGCTGACAAGCTCGGCGAGCACGCCGATGGTCTCCTCGATCGGGGTGCGCCGGTCGACCCGGTGCTGGTAGTACAGGTCGATGCGGTCGGTGCCGAGCCGGCGCAGTGAACCCTCGACCGCGATCCGGATGTTCTCCGGCGTACTGTCCGCGACGCCGGCCCGGCCTCCAGTGTCACCGCGGTGAGATATGAACCCGAACTTCGTCGCGAGTACCAGCTCGTCGCGCCGGCCTTTGATCGCCCGGCCGACGAGTTCCTCGTTGGTGTATGGCCCGTAGACCTCGGCCGTGTCGATCAGCGTGACGCCCAGGTCGAGCGCCCGGTGGATCGTGCGGATCGACTCGCTGTCGTCGCTGCCCGCGCCGGTGTACGCGGCGGACATGCCCATCGCGCCCAGGCCGATCCTGCCAACGTCGAGGGTTCCCAGCTTCACGTGCTTCACGATCATTCCTCCCCAGCTCCGTGGTAGCAGCGGGCCGCTGACACACAGCGGCAACCGCCACCACCGATGGTGGGCGTCGGGCGACCGGCGTGGGAGGGCCGGCTGTTCCTGGCAATGACAGGGCTACTCAGTCGGGTGGACCGGCGCCGACCCGAGGGGAGACTGTTCGGATGTGACGCCCAACGCCCAGCACGGCAGCGAACTCGGACGGTTCCTGCGGGCCCGGCGCGGCCGGGTCGCGCCGGGCGACGTCGGCCTGCCTGTCGGCACCGGCCTGCGCCGCACCCCCGGCCTGCGCCGCGAGGAACTGGCCTCCCTGGCCGGGGTGAGCGTCGACTACTACGTCCGCATCGAACAGGGCAAGGAAACCCGTCCCAGCCCGTCGGTGCTCAACAGCCTGGCGCGCGTCCTGCGACTCGACGATACCGAACACGAGTACCTGCGCCAGCTGGTGGCCCGCGCCACCGGCCAGACCCCGCCCGCGCGTGAGGTGCTCAGTCGGTCCGTGAGTCCGACCGTGCACCTGCTGCTCGAAAGCCTGCGGCCCTTTCCCGCACACGTGATCGGCCGCACCGGCGACGTGCTCGCCCACAACCCCGCCGGCCTACGCCTGCTCGCGGGCCTGGAGCGCTGGCAGGCCCCGCAGCGCAACATAGCCCGCTACGTCTTCCTGCACCCAGCCGCGCGTGACCTGTTCCCGGACTGGGGTCGCCAGGCCCAGGAGATGGTCGGGTTCCTGCGCGCCTTCGCTGGAACCGACCCGGACGCACCCGATCTCGCGCCCGTCGCCGGCGAGCTCCTCGTCAAAAGCCCCGAGTTCGCCCGGATGTGGGAACGCTACGACGTCCGCGGCCACAGCCGAGGCCGCAAGATGTTCCAGCACCCCGACGCCGGCGAGCTGACACTCAGCTACCAGGTCATGAAACTCCTCGGCACCCCCGGCCAACACCTGATCACCTACGTCGCCGAACCCGCCACCCCAGAACACGACAAGATCGTCCTCCTCGACATGCTTGCCGCACAGGGCAAAGCGGAAACCGTCACGCCGTCATCGTCCCAAGCCGCACAAGACGGCAATCAGCAGTAAGGGGAAACGTTTCAGCGCTCGAACGTGCGGCCTGATCACTGGTGTGCTGGGTCGCCGGCGGCTTCGGCGGCGGCGGCCCAGTTGGCGAGCAGCTTGAGTCCGTCGGCGGTCGGTGTGCCGGCGGGCGCGGTGTAGGTGAGCAGGGTGAGCCCGGGGTGGGACGGGAACTCCATGGCCTCGAAGTTGAGGTCGAGCGCGCCGACCACCGGGTGGTGGAGCTTCTTCTGGCCGGTGCGGTGGAAGCGGACGTTGTGGGCCGCCCAACGGGTGCGGAAGTCCTCGCTGCGGGTCGACAGCTCGCCGATCAGCTCCATGAGCTGCTTGTCCTGGGGATTGCGACCCGCCTCGGAGCGCAGCATCGCGGCGACGTCGTCGGCGGCGCGTTCCCAGCCGACGAAGAACGCGGGCGCGGCGGGGTCGAGGTAGATGAAACGGGCGGTGTTCGCCGGCCGGCGCGGGTCGGCGAGCACCGGCGCGTACAGGGCGCGGGCCAGGCGGTTGGTGGCGAGCACGTCGTGGCGGGCGTTGCGTACCCAGGCGGGGGCGTCGGTGATGGCGTCAAGGACCTGCTGGATGCCGTCGGTGACGCCGGTAAACTTCGTCCGCCGCGTCCGGGCGGGCGCGGGCGTGGCCGCGCGGGCGAGGTCAAACAGGTGCTCGCGCTCGGCCTCGTCGAGCTGCAGCGCCGTCGCGAGCCCGTCGAGGACGGCGTCGGACGCGCCGGCGAGGTTCCCGCGCTCCATCCGGACGTAGTAGTCGATGCTCACGCCGGCCAGCAGCGCGACCTCCTCGCGGCGTAGTCCCTTGACCCGGCGGTTGCCGCTGCCGTAGGCGGGCAGCCCGGCCTGATCGGGGGTGAGCCGCTCGCGGCGCGAGACGAGGAACTCGCGTACCTGGGCCCGGTTGTCCGCGCGGCTGTCCATACCTCCACGGTAGGCATGGCCGCGGGAGGCAAGGAGGTACTGCCGTTACCTGGAAGAGCAGACACTCCCCGGGCGCCGCGGCCGACGCCAGAGTTGACGACGTGACCGGGTCTGCCAGCGACCGCCTCACGCGCCTGCGTGGCGCCGACTCCGCTGGCCGACTGGGGAGTCCGCAAGGTCCCCATCGGGCGCTGAGCACCCGACGTGCCGTGCTCGCATCGTGTGGACGGTGCGGGTGGGTGACCGTCTCTACGTGCGGTCCGTGAACGGGTGCCGCCTACCGGGCGAAATACGGTCGCTACTCCGCGCAGACCATCAACCGCATCACGAGCTCCCAGGCTCGTTCCACCACCCTCGAGATGCTCCCGCGGTAGCTACCGCATCCTCCTTCTCGATCTCGACTACAAAGGACAGCGACATCATGCGAGCGACCTTCATGTTCGGCGCGGGTGACGTCCGCGTCGAGGACGTCCCGGACGCGAAGCTGCACGAGCCGACCGACGCCGTCGTGAGGGTGGTCCTGGCCTGCGTGTGCGGGTCCGACCTCCACCCGTATCACTCGATGTCACCCACTGACGAGGGCGTCCCGATGGGGCACGAGTTCCTCGGCGTCGTGGAGGAGGTCGGCGCGCAGGTGACCGGCCTGGCCCCGGGCGACTTCGTGGTCTCCCCGTTCGCGTTCTCCGACAACACCTGCGCGTTCTGCCGGGAGGGATTCCACACCGCCTGCGCGCACGGCGGCTGGTACGGCGCCGGCGGGGTCGGCGGCGCCCAGGCCGAGGCGGTGCGGGTCCCGCAGGCCGAGGGCACGCTGGTAAAGATCCCGGCCGGGGTCGACGAGGCGCTGTGGCCCTCGCTGCTGACCCTCTCGGACGTGTACCTCACCGGCTGGCACGCGGCGCACATGGGCAGGGTCGCCCCGGGGCGGACCGTCACCGTCATCGGTGACGGCGCGGTCGGCCTGTCCGCGGTCCTCGCCTCGAAGCGCCTCGGAGCCGACCGGATCATCCTGATGGGCCGCCACACCGACCGCACCAACCTCGGCCGTGAGTTCGGAGCGACCGACGTCGTCGCCGAACGCGGCGACGAGGGCATCGCGAAGGTCCGCGACCTCACCGCCGGCGAGGGCAGCCACGTCGTGCTCGAAGCCGTCGGGCACATGCCCGCCTACGAGCAGGCCTACGGCATCGTGCGGCCTGGCGGAGTTGTCTCCCGGGTCGGCGTCCCGCAGTACGAGCAGGCACCGGTCGGGTTCGGGTCGCTGTTCGGCAAGAACATCACCCTCACCGGCGGCCCCGCCCCGGTACGCGCCTACATCGAGCAGGCCCTGCCCGACGTCCTCGAGGGCCGCATCGAGCCCGGGCGGGTCTTCGACCGCACCGTCGACCTCGATCACGTCGCCGACGCCTACCAGGCCATGGACTCCCGGCAGGCTCTCAAGGTCATCGTCCGCCCCTGACGCAGGATCACCCCATCAGACAGGAGCTTCGCCATGGCGCCTACCGAGCAGGCCCGCCGCAACCATGAGGCGCTGTTCCCCGGTCATGTCTCCACCCTGGCGGTGACGGATCCCGAGCTCATCGAGTACTTCGACAACTTCGCCTTCGACGAGGTTCTCGCCGACTCCAGGCTGGACGCCCGGACGCGGATCATGGTCCAGCTCGCCGCGATGATCGCCTGCCAGGCCCTGGCCGAGTACCGGGTCATGCTCGGCGCGGCCCTCACCACCGGCGTGAGCCCCATCCAGGTCAAGGAGATCGTCTACCAGGCCGTGCCGTATGTCGGGATGGCGAAGGTCTTCGACTTCCTGCACGCCACTAACGACGTCCTGACCGCACGCGGCATCGACCTGCCGCTGCCCGGCCAGTCGACCACGACCCCGGACACCCGCGCCGCGCGCGGACTCGCGACCCAGAGGCAGATCATCGGCGACGGCGCCGTGGACGCCCTGTACGCGGGCGCACCCGACGACGAGCAGCACATCCAGCGGTTCCTGTCGGCGAACTGCTTCGGGGACCACTACACCCGCACCGGCATCGACATCCCCACCCGCGAGCTGCTCACCTTCGCGATGCTCGTCGCTCTCGGTGGCTGCGACCCCCAGGTCAAAGGCCACGTCGCGGCGAACCTCCACGTCGGCATCGACCGGACCTGCCTGCTCGACGTCCTCACCCAGCTCATCCCCTACATCGGCTACCCCCGCACCCTCAACGGCCTGCGCGCCTTGGACGCGGCCACTGCGGCCCCGCGGCGCTGACAGCCCTCAATTTGGCAGGGAGAACGTGATGGCAGCACGCACCTGGCTGATCACCGGAGTCAACAGCGGCTTCGGCCGCGAAATCACCGAGCAGCTGCTCGCTCGCGGCGACCGCGTCGTCGGCACCGTCCGCGACACAGCCAGAGTCCAGGACCTGACCGACAAGCACCCCGACGCCTTCCACGCCGAGATCCTCGACGTGACCGACACACCGGCGATCCACACCGTCGTCGACCACGCCTTCGCCACCCACGGTCGGATCGATGTCGTCGTCTCCAACGCCGGCTACGGCCTGTTCGGCGCGGCCGAGGAACTCACCGACGCCCAGATCGACCACATCATCGCCACCAACCTCACCGGGTCGATCCAGCTCATCCGCTCCGCCCTGCCCCACCTGCGCGCCCAGGGTGGCGGCCGGATCATCCAGATCTCCTCCCACGGCGGCCAGGTCGCCCTCCCAGGCAACTCGCTCTACCACGCCACCAAATGGGGCATCGAAGGCTTCGCCGAATCCGTCGCCCAGGAAGTCGCCGGCTTCGGGATCGGCGTCACGATCGTCGAACCCGGCGGCGCACGCACCGAGTTCCGCTACGGCAGCGCACAGGTAGCCGAGCTCATGGACGTGTACGACGACACCCCGGCGCACGCGTTCCGCGCCATGCTCGACCCAGCCGGCGGCCTCGCGCCCGGAGACCCGGCCCGGATGGCCGCGCGCATCATCGCCAGCGTCGAGACCGAACCCGCACCCCTGCGCATCGTCCTCGGCACCCAGGCACTCGACGCCACCCTGCGCACCCTGCGAACCCGCATCGAGAACTTCGAGACCCAGTGCGACCTCGCCGCCTCCACCGACTACCCACCCGGCGAATAGCACACATCCCCGCCTGTCCGCCCTGGTGGGACTGGGACTGTAAAACCAACGGTGTAACTCCTATGTGACACTCTGTGCATAC
Organism: Frankia sp. Cppng1_Ct_nod; assembly: GCF_920656135.1. NCBI lineage: Bacteria > Bacillati > Actinomycetota > Actinomycetes > Frankiales > Frankiaceae > Frankia > Frankia sp. Cppng1_Ct_nod. The sequence continues at coordinate 9,331 of NZ_CAKKTK010000104.1, forward strand.
GCGCAGGTCGAGGAGGGCGAGGACGGGCCGGTCCGGCAATTGTTCGACACCCACGTCTTCGGCACCGTCCGCACCATCAAGGCTGTGCTGCATGCGCGCCCGCCGCTCCGGCGCCATCGTCAACCTGTCGTCGATCGGCGCACGGGTCTGCCCCGAAGGGTCCGGCTAACCGGCTGTTTGCGCTGTCCGGCAACCAGTGCGCCGTCCCGGGCTGCACGAACGCGGTCACCCATCAGATCGCGCCCGGCGAGCAGTCAGTGACACTGGCGCAACGTGCGCACATCGTCGCTGTCGGACGCCAGGGGCCACGCTCGCGGGAGGTTCCGCTGGCAGGCGACGTCTACGCCGCGAAAAACATGATCTTGTTCTGCGGCGAGCATCATCTGATCGTTGACCGCAACCCTCGTATCTACTCGGTCGAGGTGCTCGCGAAGTACAAGGCCGACCACGAGGCAAGGCTCGCGCCCACGGAGCTCCGCATGCCTCCGCCGGCGTTGGAGACGGACCCGGTCGATCTTTCTCTGCTGCCGGTCTCCGCGCTGCCGGACACCGTCTGGAAGGCGACGTCGCTATTCCGTACGGGTGCCGAGGTCGGCGAGCACCTGCCGCGCCCGAGACGCGAACAGGTGCTGCCCTTCGCCCTGATCAAAGGTGACGTGTGGGCGTTTCACGACCTGGCTGATCCACGAGGTCCGATCAAGGAGGCGGTCGATCCCAACTCCACGGAGAAGCTCGACGTCGCGGAACTGCTGGCGTCCGACGACGCGAATGTCTACGTCTGGCTCCTGAACGCAGCGCTTCGCGGGCGCTGCTCCGACGCGGGGTGCGCCACGACCGCCGCCACGACCACGCCGACGATCACCGTTACGAGACGGGCCGAAGCGTCCGAAACCGCCAGGTCCGCGGAACGCCTGTTCGATTCGGTAGATGATGTGGCGGTTGACGCGGTCACGGAGCAGCGTCCCTGGTCAGGGCCCGGGTAGCGACCGGCCGGACAGTGATTTCAGGGCCAGCAACAAAGATCAAATGGTTCGGATGCTGGTACACATGGTCCACGAGCTGGCACGCCGCGGTCGCTGACTTTGGTCAGCTTCGCGGCGGGCCGCGATGTTTTTCGGGGGGACGACCCCCCGAGCCCCCGTCCGGCCGGCGTGGAGCTGGCCCAGGGTGGTCAGGTGGTGTCTGGGCGAGCCGGGGTTGTGGGTCTCCTGGGTGAGCCTCCGGGACCTCGCGGGCGCGATCCGTTGGCGGGGCGGTGGGATCATGGCGTCGTCGCGTCGTCTGGTTCATGACGGGATGTCGTGAGGAGATCTCGGAGCCGTGTCTGGTCGCGATCTTTCTCGGCGGTTCTACGAGCAGGCGGTCCGGCCGCTGGTCTCGGGTGTGCCTCATGCGGCGGCGTTGCTCGGTGAGGGTTCCGAGGTACTCGGCTTTGATGACGAGATCTCCCCGGACCACGACTTCGGCCCCCGCGTACAGCTGTTCGTCCTGCCGGGCTTTGACGCCGAGCCTGTCGACATCGCACTGGAGAGGCTGCCGGCTCGGTTCGAGGATTTCCCGGTTGTCTATCCGGACAGTGACCGATATGACGGCCGGCCGCACCATCAGGTGGAGGTGACGACCGCGCGGGCGTTCTTCGTCGATCGACACGGTGTCGACCCTGCTGACGGGATGGGTCTGGCGGACTGGTTGTTGGCCCCGACGCAGATCCTGGCGAGTCTCACGGGCGGTGTGGTTCTGCATGACCCGCTCGATCTGCTTACCGGGCGGCGTCGGGAGCGGCGCTGTGCGCCGCGGCCAGTCACCTCGCCGACGTCACGAACCAGCTTGGTCTGGCTGAGCCGGTTGACCCCGCGCCGCGCCGCTTTCACTCCCGGGACATCCAGGTACTCGGCGCTGACCGTCTCACCCGTGTGCTGACCGACGCGATCAGCGATCCGCAGCCGCGAGCCCTTCTCGCCCGCCTCGGGCACCGACCTGACGGCCTACTCGGCCATCTCCCCGGCGCGATCGACCAGGCCGTCGACAGCGTGGAAGTCCTCACCCAACCAAACCGTCGCCAGGGCTACGCACCTCTTCTCGGACTCCGGGCCTGAGGTTGCGGCTGCGTGTGAACGCGTCCTTGGCCTGGCTTGTCGAGAACCTGGCAGTCCGGCGAGGCTGCCAGGTTCACCGCGCCGTTGGACAGAGATCATTCGACGGCTCAAGCCGCTTCGCGGCAGGGCTCATGCCGAGGTCACGCCGGATGGGCCGGCGAACGTACCGAAAGACGAGTAGCGTATCCCTTCGGATACGTTTGGCGTCGTGATGGAGGGGTCGCGGTGGAGGGGGAATGGCGGATTCGCTGGCAGGGCGGCTGATCGAATCGGCGCGGCTGGAGGCGGGCCTGTCCGGGGCGGAGCTCGCGCGGCGGGCGCGCACGTCGCGGCCGACGTTGGCGGCCTATGAGCACGGGGTGAAGTCACCGACGTTGGAGACCGCGACGCGCCTGCTGGCGGCGGCGGGCTTCCGGCTCGACGCCGTGCCGGTGCCCTCGTTCGAGGTCGTGGTGGACAGCCGAGGACGACCGTTCACCGTGCCGGATCGGCTGCCCCGGCTCCCGGTCCGGCAGGCGTTGGCACGGGTACGCCTGCCCGTCCATCTGAACTGGTCCGACCCTGATCGGACCTACGACCTTACGGATCGTCGACAGCGTCACCGGCTGTACGAGATCGTCCTGCGTGAGGGGACGGCGGAGGACATCCTCGCCTACGTCGACGGGGCACTGCTCGTCGACGCCTGGCCGGAGCTTGTCCTTCCCATCCCGATCCGGCGTGCCTGGGAGCGAGCCGCCTTCAGGTGATCACATCGTTGCAGCGGGCGGTTGCGCGGGTCTTCTTCGGGCTGCCCGAGAGCGCGGGCTTCGCGGTCGCGGGCGGCGCCGCGCTCATCGCACGTGATCTCGTCGACCGCGAGACCCGCGACGTCGATCTGTTCACCGCCCTCCCGCCCACGGCATCGATCCCCGACACGGCGGCGGCGTTCGAACGCGCGGCGGCTTCGCAGGGCTGGGTCACCCGGCGGGTCCAGCTCACGGGCAGCTTCGCCAGACTTGTCGTCGAGGCAGGCGGCGAGGCGTTGATCGTGGATCTCGGCGTCGACAGCCCGCCGGACGAACCACCCACCCTCACCGAACTCGGCCCGACACTCAGCGCCCATGACCTGGCGGCCCGCAAGACCCTCGCCCTGTTCGGCCGAGCCGAGGCACGCGATTTCACCGACGTGTACGACTTGGTGAACGTCTTCGCCAAGGAGGAGCTCGTCCACCTCGCCCAGACCCAGGACGGCGGCTTCGACCTGCAGGTGTTCGCAGACATGATCGGAACCATCGGTCGGTTCACCGACGACGACCTGGGGCTGCCTCGCCCGGCTGCCGACCGGCTACGCCACTTCTTCTCCGCCTGGCGTCAGGAAATCACCGGCGGATGAGCGACGACCGGCCCCCATCCGGATTTCAGCTCGACCATGCCCACGCCGCGGTCACCAGACGGACCGCGGCGTCCGGACCCACCAGATTTGCGGAACACGTGTTCGACTCGGCGGATGATGTTGTCGGCGGGAGACTCACTGGGCATCGCCCCTGGTCGGGAGCCGCTTGGCGACCGGACGGACGGTGATTTCGGGGCACTGAACCGAGATCGAACAGTTCTTATTGTGGTGCGTTAGGGCGTGTATTCGGTTGCAATCAAGGGGCGGTCCGCGTGAGCTCCTTGATCCAGATCATCGAGGCGCGGAGATGGAGACCAGAAAGGTAGCTCTGCGGGGTCTTGTCATAGCGGGTGGCGATGCCTCGCCAGGCCTTCAGCTTGTTGATCAGACGCTCGACGGTGTTCCGTTCCGTGTACAGGTCGGCGTCGTGGCGGACGGGTTGGCCGCCCCTGCGGCCCTTGTTCTTCCGGTTGGCGGCCTGGTCGGCCTTTTCCGGGATGACCGCCGTGATGTGGCGTCTACGCAGGTAGACGCGGTTGCCGCGGGACGAGTGGGCCTTGTCTGCGGCGACCGCGTCGGCGACGGCGACGGGTCGGGTGCGGCGCCGGATGCGTCGCTGTTC
>NZ_CAKKTK010000105.1:0-13225 GCF_920656135.1 Frankia sp. Cppng1_Ct_nod
GGTGTCGTGGTCCTCCCAGGGAATTGGCTGTTCAATGACCTGGCCAAGACGACGCCCGCGACGGACGGCCCAAGGGGCCTCGCCGCTCAGCCCTGGCACTCGAAGCTTGTGAGTGCCAGCTCCTGTTTAGCACTCGAGGTGGGTGAGTGCAAGCTCGCGTGCGATTGTGGCGTGCCGCCGCGGGGCCGCGAGCGGGCTTCGGTCGGCCGCTGTCATCCGGCCGGTGAACCACGAGTGAACCCCCGGGGCCGACGACCGGGAACCACTCCAGTTCCTTCGGTCCGAGTCGACCCGACCGCCCTGGCTGGCGTCCTGAGGACGTGGAACCCAGCGGTGTGACGAGGCGGCTGGAACTGAACGACTGATCGCCTCGCCGCAGACCCGATTTCTGAACCCCCCGACGATGCCCCCGACCGGGGGACCGGCGGGGGCATCGTCACGCGCGGGCGCTGTAGGTTCCCTCGTTGATCTAGTAATCGATCTTGCGTGACCTGCGGTTTTCCAGCGCCGATGGCCACGACATCCCCCATTCGTGTTCTGCCTGCATGGCCGACCGGTTATCGTGCCGACACGAGTACGACACAACATGCGGGCGGGGTAACAGCAGGCCGTAACAGGCAGCCGTACGTGACCAGTTACGGGTAGGCCGAGGACGTCCCGTTCACGCTCGGCCAGGTCTTCACGTTATGGGACCAGCCTCTGAACGTTATGGGACCAGGCTCTGACGCGTACGCAGGTCGGACCGGTCACCATCACGAACGGGGCGACCCTTCGGGTCTTCCGCGACGGCGTCGAAGTATCCGGCGAGCCGGCGGCGCTGGAGCTCACCCAACACACGGAGATCGTGGTGTGGGCCGGAGCGGCCACCGAGACGCCCAAGGTGGCGAGCACCTACGCGTTCCCTTCCGGTACCTGACCGCGTAACGCTGGTTCAGGATGCTCTGGGCGACGCGGACCGTGACACCGTCGAAGGTCCGCCCGCCGTGTAGGTCCGGGTCAAGACGCCCCTTCAGGGTGCCGTTGACCGACCCCTCTCTGTCAGACTCGTGTGAGACATCAGACTGACTGGGCCTACGGCCACGGTGTCGGTACCAACCGTCAGTGGGTGGCATACGTGACCGGTGACAGAAGGGCCGATGTCGCCACTTTCGATGCGGCAAATGGGGACTGGTGGGTCTCGGTGTCGTCCGGGTCCGGTCTCTGGCCGCCGCGGCGGTGGATCTCGGGACACGGGGCCGGTTCCTGACGCGCTGAGACAGACGCTTTGTCGTCCGAGTGGCGCGGGGGGCGTACTCGGACGACTGGCGTCGTTCTGGAAACGTCGTGATGGGCGGGTCGGCTTCTCAGTCGCCGGGGCCGAAGGCGGCGCGATCATGTTTGTGCGCCGCCGGAGGTTCTTCAGTCGCCGAGGCCGGCGGCTTCGAAGGCGGTCAGGGACGGGCGGATCGTCGCGGTCGGCTGGGCCGTCGACACCATCGGGTCGAGGGTCTTCAGCCCATCCCCGGTGTTGAAGATGACGGTTTCCGCATCCGGGTCGAGTAGTCCTTCGCGCAGTAGCCGGCGCAGGCACGAGACGGTTACCCCGCCCGCGGTCTCGCCGAAGATCCCCTCGGTCCGGGCGAGCAGGCGGATGCCCTCGACGATCTCGGGATCGGTGGCGTCGACGATCGCGCCGCCGGTGCGTCGTGCCACGTCGAGCGCGTACGGGCCGTCGGCGGGGTTGCCGATCGACAGCGACTTGGCGATGGTCGACGGCTTCACCGGCGCGACAGTGTCCACCCCGCGGGCGAACGCCGCCGCGACCGGGTTGCAGCCGGCGGCCTGTGCGCCGAAGACCCGGTACGGAGTCGGTTCCACCAGGTCCAGGCGGCCGAGTTCACCGAAGGCCTTGTCAATCTTGGTCAGCAGTGACCCGGAGGCGATCGGCACCACGACCTGCTCCGGTAGGCGCCAGCCGAGCTGTTCGGCGACCTCGTAACCGAGCGTCTTGGAACCTTCGGCGTAGAACGGCCGGACGTTGACGTTGACGAAGGCCCACTCGTACTCGCCGGACAGCTCGCTGCACAGGCGGTTCACATCGTCGTAGGTGCCGTCGATCGCGACCAGTGTGCCGTTGTAGACGGCGGTCGAAACGGTCTTGCCGTCCTCAAGATCGTTTGGGATCAGCACCACCGAACGCAGACCGGCGGATGCGGCGTGCGCCGCCACGGACTGGGCGAGATTGCCGGTGGACGCGCACGCCACGGTTGTGTAGCCGTGCTCGCGCGCGGCGGACAGCGCCACCGACACGACCCGGTCCTTGAAGGAGTGGGTGGGGTTGGCGCTGTCGTCCTTGACCCACAGGGTCCGCATCCCGAGTTCCGCGGCGAGCCGGGGAGCCGGGCGCAGTGGCGTCCAGCCCGCTCCGAGCGATACCCGGTGGGCGGAGTCGTGGCCCGCGGGAAGAAGCCCGACGTAACGCCACAGGTTGGCGGGGCCCGCTTCGATGGAAGCCCGGGTAACCTGGCGTAGCAGGGACTCGTCGTAGGCAATCTCCAACGGGGCGAAACACTCGATACAGACGTGCGTCGGCGAGAGCGGATATGTGGCACCGCAGTGACGACATGACAGGGAAACCGCGGGATTGACCGAGTCCAAGCTGATCGTTGCGGGGCGCTCGGGAGCGACTGTCATGTGTGAAACTCCTCATCTTTCCCGAGAGCCGGATGCGTCTCAGGACGGAATTAGCACCTGCCGTGCACGGATGCCGGTGGTTGCCGGGGCTTCACTGGGCCGGTCCCTCTGCCCCTCTGGATGAGCCGGATGTAGTTGTCAGTCCGTACTGTAGTCCGCGTGCGGCGTGATGTGCACCGTTGGTTCGAGCGTCGAACGTATGACGGGCGTGACTTCTCGCCCGTGGAACTCCTCGGCCGCAAGGCGGGTTCGATCAGTGTGGTGCTGCCCGCGCTGAACGAGGCCGCCACCGTGGGGGAGATCGTTTCCGCGGTCCGTCAGGAGCTTGTCGAGGCTGTCCCGCTGGTCGACGAGATCGTCGTGATCGATCCCGGGTCGGTCGACGCCACCGCGTCCACGGCGACGGCCGCAGGTGCCGACGTGATCGCGGAGGAGCGGGTCCTAGCCGGTTACGGCCGGATCGCAGGTAAGGGCGAAGCCCTGTGGAAGTCTCTGCACGCGGCGTCCGGGGACATCGTGGTATTCGTGGACGCAGACCTGGAGGATTTCGACGCAAGCCTGGTCACAGGGTTACTCGGCCCCCTGCTGACCGACGACGAGGTGTCCTACGTCAAGGCCTCCTATGACCGGCCGCTGGCGCGGGGCATGCTGCCCGGCGGTGGTGGTCGGGTCACCGAACTCGTTGCACGGCCTCTGCTCAACCTGTACTGGCCGCAGCTCGCCGGGCTGGTGCAGCCGCTCGCCGGAGAGTTCGCGGGCCGGCGGTCCCTGCTCGAGCGGGTGCCGTTCGTCTCCGGCTACGGCGTCGAGTTCGCCCTTCTCGTCGACGTGCTCGCGCTTGCGGGGGCGGATGCGCTCGCGCAGGTCGAGGTCGGGCGTAAGATCCACCGTCACCAGTCCGACGAGGCCCTCGGGCGGATGGCCGCGGAGATCATTCAGGTGGCGTGGACGCGACTGGGCATCCATGACGCGACTCCGGGTGAGACGCTGACCCAGTTCCGGCGTTACGACGGCGGCTTTGAACCGCATACCTACCGGGTGGATGTGCGGGAGCGTCCCCCGATGATCACTATTCCGGAGTATGCCGCACGCCACGGCCGTGACCAGGGCGGCCATGATCATGGCGATCGTGACCAGGGTAACCATGACCAGGAAGATCCGTCGGGCCACGAGCAGGAGGACATCGCTGATGAGCATCCGGATCGTCTACACCGATCTTGATGGGACCATGGTGGGGCCGTACGGGTGCTTTTTCCGAAGCGAGGATCACGCCATCACCCTGGACCCGGCTCGCGCTCTCATCGAGCTGCATGCGGCCGGCGTCGCGTTGGTGCTGGTCAGCGGACGGACCCGTCCGCAGCTCCTCGAGGCCGCCGCGATCTTCGGCGCGGACGGTTTCATCGCCGAACTCGGCGCCATCGTCGGCTGGGACCACGGGCGCAGCAGCCAGATCCTGCGGGGCTCCATGCCCGCCGAGCTCGACCAGGTACCCGAGGCGCTGCTCGCGGACCTGGTTGCACGGCATCCGGGACGTCTTGAGGTGCACCGGCCCTGGCACCGCGGACGCGAGGTCGACATCATGCTGCTGGGCAACATCGATGTCGCCGAGGTGGACAGGTGGCTCGTCGCGGAGGGTTTCAACTGGTTGACCATCCGCGACAACGGCATCATCTCGCGGGCCAGCATGCCGGATCTTGACGATGTTCCACACGTCTACCATCTCGTTCCCGACGGCGTCAGCAAGGGGAACGCGGTGGCCTTCGATCTGGCTCGTCGGGGGCTGCGTCCCGACGAGGCGATCGCGATCGGTGATTCCGCCAGTGATCTGGTCATGGCCGGGCATGTCGGTCGGATGCACCTGGTCGCGAACGCGGTGCGGCATGCCGATCTGCTCGGGATGCTGCCCGACTACGACAACGTCGTCGTGGAGAACGCCACGCTCGGGACAGGATGGGCGAGCGCGGTGCGCTCGGCGCTGCCGACCGTGCGGTCCGCCGCCGTCTGACCCGCATCCTCTGACCCGCACCGTGTGACGATCAACAAGGCAGGTTCTAGTCTCCGTCTGTGCGTCATGTCCAGGGGAGCGACAACCTTGTCCGTTCTGTGGCCGCAGGGACGGCCCGTGTGCTTGTCGCGTCCAATCGTGGGCCGGTCGCCTTCACCGCGGACGATGACGGGCCGCTGACGGTGCGCCGCGGTGGTGGCGGGCTGGTCAGCGGTCTGCACGTGGTCGCGGGGGAGGCCACGGGTGGTACCGCCGATGGTGTCACCACCCGTGGCGGGCTGGTCTGGGTGTGTGCGGCGCTGAGCGAAGCCGACCGGCGCGCCACCCGGTCGACGCCGGACGGCCGCCTTGACCTGGCCGGTCACGATACCGGCGGCGCGGCCGTCTGCATGCTCGACGTGGACCGGGTCGTGTTCGAACGGGCGTACAACGCGGTTGCCAACCGTACGCTGTGGTTCATCCTGCACCTTCTCTACGCGCCGGCGTCGCAGCCGTCCTTCGGCCCCGCGTTCCAGCGGGATTGGCAGGCCTACGAGAGCTACAACGCGATGTTCGCCGATGCACTGGCACGGGAGGCCGCACCCGGCGCCGCCGTGCTGATCCAGGACTACCATCTGACGCTCGCACCCGCCCAGCTCCGGGCGCTGCGTCCGGACCTGCGGATCGCCCACTTCAGCCACACACCGTGGGCGCCGCCGGAGTACTTCCGGATGCTGCCCGACGATGTCGCCCGCGCGGTCATGGAAGGCATGCTCGGGGCGGACAGGCTCGGTTTTCTCACCTCCAGGTGGGCGGAGGCGTTCCTGCGATGCGCGCAGGCGACGCTCGGAGCGGACATCGACGTCCACGTGGACGAGACCACGGGCCAGTCGCGGGTCGCATACGGTGGCCGCACCGTGCAGCTCGGCGTCCACTCGCTCGGGGTCGACGGCGGCTCGTTGGTGGACCGTGCGGCCAGGCCTGATGTCGCTGCTCGCGAAGCCGAGTTGCGGGACCTGATCGGTGACCGGCGGGTGATCGTACGAGTGGACCGGACGGAGCTGTCGAAGAACATCGTCCGCGGCCTGGAAGCGTACCGGGAGTTGCTTCGCGAGTATCCACAGTGGCTGGGTCGGGTGGTGCACATCGTCTGCGCTTATCCGTCACGTCACGACCTTCCCGAGTACCGCGAGTACACGGCCGCGGTGCAACGCATCGTGGAGGAGATCGAGGACGAGTTCGCGACCGCCTCCTGGTTGCCGCTACGGCTTGAAGTCAACGACGACTACCCGCGGTCACTGGCCGCGCTGTCGCTCGCTGAGGTCCTGGTCGTGAATCCGATCAGGGACGGGATGAACCTGGTCGCGAAGGAAGGCATGGTGCTGTCACGACCCGGAGCCGCCCTGGTGCTGTCCCGCGAAGCCGGAGCGTGCGCGGAGATGTCCGACGACGCGCTGGTGGTGAACCCGTTCGATGTGAGCGCGACCGCCCACGCGTTGCATGCCGCGCTGGTGATGGCGACCGATGAGCGTCGTGGCCGATGTGCGCGGCTTGCCACCGTTGCCACCCGGCTTCCCCCACGGCAGTGGTTCCGTGAGCAGCTCGACGCCCTCCTCGGGTCCCGGCGGCCCGACCTCCCGGCCGGTAGATCAGGACCAGGGGATCGGGACCGGTAGATCGGGACCGGTAGATCAGGATCAGGAGATGCGGTCCGCTAGCAGCCGGAGCAGGGCTACCACGCCGTCCGGGCCCGGGACGACGAGATCCGCCCGTTCCCGCAGCCCGGCCGGGACCTCCTGGCTGTCGCTGCACACCGTCACACCCGGCACCCCGGACGCCCGCAACTCGTCGACCGTGTCGAAGGCGGGCAGGTCGCCGAGGTCGTCGCCGGCGAACAGCACCGAGCGGGCATCCAGTTCCGCGACATGGTCACGCAGTGTCCGGCCCTTGTCATGGCCGGGCGGGCGCAGTTCCAGGACCCGTTTGCCTGGCGCCGCCTCCAGTCCGTTGTCCTTGGCGAGACTTGTCAACGCGGGGGTGAGCGAGGCCAGCGAGGCGTCCGGGTCCGAGGTACGGCGGACGTGTATGACGAGCGCGTGCCCCTTGTCCTCGACCACGGTCCCGGCGGGTGCGTCGTCGAGCAGCCTCGGCAGCGCGGCTCGGACCACCGCGACCCCGGGTAGCGGTTCCGGGCTGATGATCTTCCCGGTGGACGCGTCCCAGCGTTGCAGTCCGTACTGGCCGAGGATGACCAGCGAGCCGAGGCCCGGCTCGTCGGTGAACCGAGCGAGGCCGAGCAGGGCCTCCACCGGACGCCCGGTGATGATAGTGACGGATCGGACCCGTTCGGCGATCCGGGCCAGGGCAGCCAGGGCGCCTGGCGTGGGAACGGCATCGGACGGGCGGGTGACGATCGGTGCGAGCGTGCCGTCGTAGTCCATCGCGACGAGGGCACGCCGCGGATCGGTGAGCAGCGCGGCGAGCCCCGCGCCGCCGGCCAGCGTCCGGGGTGCTGTGGCGACCGGGCCGGAACCGGATGTCGAAGTCATGAGGTCAGCCGTCACTGGGTGATGGTGGTCGGAAAGTCCTTGGTGATGACAAGGATGAGCGGGTCGCCCGAGACGATCTTAGTGTCATTTTTCGGGGTAGCCTGCTTGACGTCGGGAATCAGATCCTGCAGGGTTTGGGCCGCCTCCTTGTGCTCGGGATCGTAGAACACGGTAGGTACGGGGACGTTGTACGCCGAGTTGTAGTTGCCGACCCGGGTCACCGTGAAGCCGGCAGCCTCCAGGCGTGACCGGGCCGCCTCGGCCAGCCCCTTCTCCTGAGAGTTGTTCAGGATCACGATGGGAGCAAAGACTCGGCGTTGCGTTGGTACGGCACTGTTCGGCCCGACTGGTGCCACATCAGGTGGCCGAGATGTGATCTTAGGTGACGGTGAGCTGTCTGTTGTCGGATGGACCGACGGCTTCACGGTGATCGAGGAGGTTGCACCGCCACCGGCCGGCAACACACCTGCCGGCCGTGGGTGCGCCGATGTGGTGTCGGCCGCGGTCGGTTGCAGCTTGTCCGACGAAGGGCTGTTGAACAGGTCGACAACCAGGATCAGGCCGAACAGTGCGCATATGGCGATGAAACCGGCAAGGAGGGCATGCAGCCGACTACCTCGGCGCGGCCGGGACGGTCGTGGGGGGCTGGGCGATACGACAGGGACGTCGGTCATGGCAGGCGCTCAGATCTCGGCGGGGTTGGGTCGGCCCACGCCACCGGTGCGTGCCCGTCGGCGCGTCGCCCGCAATCTGCGTAGCCGTCTGACCAGCATGGGGTCGACAACGAGGGCGGCGGGAGAGTCGATGAGTGCGTTCAGGATCTGGTAGTACCGGGTCGCGGACAGGCCGAACTCGGCGCGGATCGCAGTCTCCTTGGCGCCCGCGTATCGCCACCAGTGCCGTTCGAACTCCAGGATCCGACACTGTCGCTCACTAAGAGTGGACGCCTGGTCGCTATGGGTGGGATCGGGCCCCGGCCGGGGCGGGTATCCGGTTGTCGGAGGATCGATGGTCGTGCGCGCCTGGGCGGGATGCGGCGGCGCGCGGAAGGTCGGATGTTCCGCTGGCAGGACGTGGGCGGTTTCCACGGCGATGACCTCCTCCGGGCGGGTCGGGAACTCCGCGAATCACAGGCGTGTGCTTCGCCGTCCACTATTTCAGAGGATGGGTCCGACAACTTCGGCCAAGCCGGTCGACACGCTGGATCCGTCCCGGGCGGCGTGGTCCGTTCACACCACGGCCTCGAGGAGATCACTTTTTGCCGGTCGGGACCCGGCCCTCGGACTGCTCGGACTGCTCGGACTGCTCGGACTGCTCGTCCGGCCCCCGTACGACTCGTATGGTCATCGGATGAGCCGTCGTTTTGCCCGCACCACCGAGGACTTCGCCTGCCTGCGCTGCGGGACATCGGTTCGCGGCGACGGCTACACCAACCACTGCCCGTGCTGCCTGTGGTCCCGGCATGTGGACGTCAACCCGGGCGATCGGGTGGCCGACTGCCGAGGTCTGATGCGCCCGATCGCCGTGGAGGTACGCACGCAGGGCGCCGTCCTGACCCACCGCTGCGAAAGTTGCGGTCACGAGCGGCGGAACCGGACGTCCCCCGCGGACGACATCGAGACTGTCATGAGGGTGTCGGCGGAGGGCGGTGGCCAGGGCGGTGGCCGGTCCGGTGCCGCCGCTCCGCCTCGGGTCCTCAGGGGTAGAGGCCCCTCGTCCGATGGGCCTCGGCGACCCGGTCGACCCCGATGATGTGGGCCGCGGTGCGCAGGCTGACGCCTTGTTCGGCGGCCAGCGTCGACACCTCCCCGTATGCGCGTTGCATGATTGCGCACAGCCGGTCGTTGACCTCGTCCTCGGTCCAGAAGTAGGCCTGGATGTCCTGGACCCACTCGAAGTAGGAGACGGCCACACCGCCGCCGTTGGCGAGGATGTCCGGGATAACCATGATCCCGTTGCCTTCCAGAATCGGGTCGGCGTCCGCGGAGACCGGGCCGTTCGCACCCTCGACTATTATCCGTGCCCGGACACGGTCGGCGTTGTGGGCGGTGATGACCCCTTCCATGGCGGCGGGCACGAGGACGTCGACGTCGAGTTCGAGCAGCTCGGCATTGGTGATCGTGTCGGTGCCGGGGTAGCCGACGACGCTGTCGGCGCCGCGCCGGATGTGGTTGATTAGTGCGGCCGGATTGAGCCCCTGGGGGTTGTGGACGCCCCCTTTGACGTCGGAGACCGCGACGACCCGGCAGCCGGCGTCGTGCAGGTACTGGGCGGCGAGCGCGCCGACCTTGCCGAATCCCTGGACGGCGACGGTGACGTCGTAGGGGTCGAGGCCGCGTTCGGCCAACGCCGCGAACGTGGCGAGCTGGACGCCGCGGCTGGTTGCTCCGGCCCTGCCTGCCGAGCCGCCGACGGACAACGGCTTACCGGTGACGACCCCGGTCGCGGTGTAGCCGGTGTGCGTCGAGTAGGTGTCCATGATCCATGCCATGGTCTGCTCGTCAGTGCCGACGTCCGGGGCGGGAATGTCCTTTTCCGGTCCGATGAGCGGGACGAGTTCGGCCGCGTAGCGGCGGGTCATCCGCTCCCGCTCCGAATGGGAGAGCAGCCGTGGGTCGACCGCTATCCCCCCCTTGGCGCCGCCGTAGGGGATGCCCATCAGCGCGCATTTCCACGTCATCCACATGGCCAGTGCCCTGACTTCGTCAAGGTCGGTGGACGGGTGGTAACGGATGCCGCCCTTGGCCGGGCCGCGGGCCAGGTTGTGCTGCACCCGGTAACCGGAGAGGACCAGTAGTTGCCCGTCGTCGCGGACCAGCGGGACGCTCACCGTGATCGAGCGGCGCGGGGTACGGAGCAGATCATGCAGGCCGTCGTTGATGCCGAGATGGCGGACGGCGTTCTCGAGCTGGATACGTGCCGTGTCCCACGCCGATGGAGACCCGAGCATTCAGACACCTCCTTGTGTCGTGCGCGGTCGCCATTTCTCAACCCCCGCGGTGACTCATGGTGATTGTCACTTTGATCGGCAGGGCGATCGACGCAGTGGTCGCGGGCTGCGGACCCCCTGACGTGCATCGCATCAGGTTACGTAGGGTACTCGCCGGCCTGGTGGTGTGCCGCTGCGAGGCCAGCTGGAAAAGCCCCTGTCGCCGCACGCCCGTGAGTTTACCGGGGTGGCTGTGGAACTCGAACAAGCCCTGGGGAGCATAGGATTTCGGTATATGACCATGCGGTGGCGCCAAGGTGTCGGGGCTGGCGTTACCGGTCGGGTCGGGCCGTTCCGGGTTACTCCACTCCGAGATTGATGACTACTTTCTGTTATTATTTGGCATTCCTATGGTGGGTAGGGAGGTTCCCGTTGATCGTTCTACCCATCAAAAGAATACGACGGAAAGTAATTCGATGAGATGGATTGGGTTAGCTTGATCGGTGCTGGATCCGGATCCGGATCCGGTGCTGGATCCGGATCCGGTGAACCGAACCGAACCGAAACGGTCCGTCCGGGTGGGCGGGCGGGCGTGACCGGTTGGCGGCCGATACTGTCCTGGAACGTGCGGATGACTGAATTCCGCGCCGGCAGGGCGGCACCGCGACGCACCGGCAGGCGTCCACGGAACATGCTTGCGGACGTCTGTGCCCGGTGGGCGGACCGCGCGCACCAGCGGCTACGGCCCTGGAACGAGCCGTGGACGACCCGGCGGATCCGGGTGTTCTGGGTGGTCACCCGGATGCTCCTGATCATAGGCGCGGTCACCGCGAAGCTCCTCGGAGCACAGCACGGAGTACTCGGTGACGTACGCCTTTACGATCACTGGGGTCATGGCCTGGTCCACGGCAACGGTCTTCCCGCCGGCGACGACCGTTGGCAGTACCCCCCGGCCGCGGCGATCGTGCTGGCGGTCCCGTCGCTGGTCCAGATGGTGACCCGGCTGCCGTACGAGGTCGGCTTCCTCTTGATGATCATCGTGTTGGATGCCGTGGTCACCGGCGTTCTGGCCCGGCGGTCGGTATCGGCGGCCCGCTTCTGGCTCGTCGGGACCTGCGCGCTCGGACCGGTGTCGATGGCGCGTTTCGACCTGGTGCCGGCGGCACTCACCGTCGCGGGATTTGCAGAACTGACCCGCGGGCGGTGGGGGCGGACGGGCCTGGCGGTCGGTGCCGGCACCCTGGTGAAGGTGTGGCCGGTGCTGTTCGTGGCGGCGCTCGCAGGACCGGGCTCGACCGGAGGCCATCCCGGACTGCCGGCAGGCCGCGCCATGCGTCCGGCTCTGGCAAGGTTTGCGGGCGGGCTGGTCGCGGCGGTCGCGCTGGTCGCGGGTGTGCTGTTCGGCGCCGGCTGGTGGCGGGACGCCTTCGGCTTCGTGGGTGCGCAGAAGGCCCGCGGCCTGCAGTTGGAGGCCGTTCCCGCGACCCCGTTCGTACTCGCGCACATGGTGGGCCTGCACGACGGACCTGTCTATGCCTGGGGATCATTGCAGTTCGGCTCCGCTGCCGCGAGGAGGGTGGCGGGAGTCTGTTCGCTGGTCGAGGCGGCGGTCATGGTGGGCGCCACCGCATGGTGGTGGCTGCGTCGCTCGCCGCGGACGGCCACTGACCCGGCGGACCGCATGCTCGCGCTGCTCCTGCTGATAATCGTGACAAGCCGGGTACTCAGCCCCCAGTACCTGGTGTGGGTGCTGGCGGTCGCGGCCTGCCGCCCGGGTTGGTCCGGTGCCGACGGCACCACTGATCCCGCCGGTGTCGCCGGCCGCCGCGCGCTGGACCGCCGGATCACCATCGGACTGCTGGTGATCTGCCTGATCTCGTTCGTGGTGTACCCGATCCGCTACGAAGACGTCGTGCAGGGACGGGTTGTCGCGAGCCTGCTCCTCGTCCTGCGTAACGCCGTGCTGGTCGTCATCTGCTGGTATGCCGTCCGCGTCGCCTGGCGACCGCCGCAGCCACCGTTGCCGCGCCCAGAGCCATTCCGGCGGCTACCGCCGAGTACGCAACCGGATCAGCCTGCCTCAGCAGCCGCCATGTCGGAGCAAGCGAAGCCAGCGAGGTCACGCACAGCGCCACCGAGGTGATGGTCACCGCTCGGCGTGGCGCGGGGGAGCCGCTCGCGGTGCTCATGAAGCCGGCGCTCATGAAGCCGGTGCTCATGAAGCCGGCGTTCATGACCGCGAGTGCCGGGATGGCCGGCGCCAGGTACCAGGGATAGAGGACAGGACTACCCAGGGCAATCGCCATCCCGCCGACTCCGAGGAGTACGACGTCGTCCGGGACGGGTTCGCCGGGCGCGGATGGTGGCGGATCGGGCGGGTTGCGCCAGGCCCGCAGAAACAGCGCGGCGATGACGGCTGTGGCGACGGCCAGCGACAGTGCCCGGCAGGCGGTGAGTACGCCGTCGGTATGCCCGCCGACACCCGCCGGCCGCAGCAGCACCGTGAACAGGTGGGCGAGCAGCGAGGCGGGGGCGATACCCGTCCGCAACTGCCCGGAAGTCGACAGCGCCCCGATCCAGGTCGGGCCGAAGCCGGCCGCGACCATGCTCAGAGCGACCGTTGCCGCGGCCACCGCAAGATCGAGGAGCACGCCGGTGAGGGCGAGGGTAACCGCCGTGCGCCTGCCTGTCGGATCATGGTGGCCGGCGGTCATCCGATCACGCAGGTGCAGGAGGAGCAGGACGGCGAGGCCCAGGAACGCGGTCGCCTTGATCGTCCCGGCGAGGCAGGTGAGGGCGATCGCCCCTGCCTGCCACATCCCCGCCCGCGGTCTTCCCGTGTGCGGTGTTCCCGCACGCCGATCCACCACGAGCGCGGTTACGAGCAGCGCCGCGGCCAGCGCGTCCAGATGCGCCCCGCCGACCAGGTGGATGACCGTGACCGGGTTGCAGGCAAGCAGCGTGAGCACCAGCGCGGTCCGCTGCCGGTGGGCCGACCCGCCGTCCCGCCCGGGCAGTAGACGCAGTGTGAGCAGGAGGAGTGCCACGACCGAGGCCACGGCGACGAGGCGCAGCACGAGTACGGCGCCG
>NZ_CAKKTK010000106.1:0-12351 GCF_920656135.1 Frankia sp. Cppng1_Ct_nod
AGGATGCGCAGCAGCAGCAGATGCCCGAACCTGCCATGCAGGGTGGTGGACAACGGATCCCAGCGTGCCAGGGCGGACAGTCCCAGGCCCGCGCCGTAGGGACCCTGGACCAGCAATGCAGCGACAGCCGCGCCGAGAGTGCTGCCCCACCCCGCCCACAGGAGGCGTCGAGGGCCGACGCGCCCGAGCCCCGCCGGCCACAGCGCGAGCAGGAAGAATCCCGCGCCGAGCAGGACGGAAAGACCTATGAACGCGACGAAACGTGATATACTGGCCAGGACCCCGACCACGGTGGACCCACCGCCGGACGTGGACACGGCCGTGGCGGCGGTCGCGTCCGGCGTCACTCCGACCCCGAAGTAGAAACCACCGGACACCGGATGGCTGTCCGCGGAGATGACATGCCAGCTCACCACGTAGGTGCCGTTGGCGAGCCCGGACCGCAGCCCCGCCACGACCTGGTTGCCAGACTGCCCGTGTTGGACATTCCCGGCGTCCACCCGTTGACCGGTGGCGGAGATGACCGTTATCGAGCGCGCGTCCACCTGGACCGATTCACTGAAAGTCAACACGACCCGCGACGGCGCGTTCTGAAGGCTCGCGCCCTGAGTCGGGTCACTGCGCTCGAGCACGGCATGGGCGGACGCCGGGCCGGCCGTCGCGACCACAGCCACAACCATGGCGACAAGCAGAAACCCGACCCGGCGCACAACACGAACCCGACCTGCCACCGGCCCAGTGTCCCCCTCGGCACGTGCCAAGGCCCGCGACCCGCCTGACCCGTCCGGTCAAGGCCGCCCCGAGTTGGCCTTCCCGCGCAGGCCAACGCCGCGTGAGGAGGCACGTCCTAGACTCGGCCGTTATGAGCGTCGCCGAGCGGGGTCCGTTACCTCATGTGCTCCTACGCACATTGGTCGTTCTCGGCGCGCTGGCTTCCTGGCTGGTGTTCCCCGCCGGACCCGCACAGGCGCACTCGGTCAGCGGGGCCGCATCCACGAACTTCCACACCAGTATGACGGGCATGACCCCCACGGTGGCCGGCATCGTGCTCGCCCCCGTGGAGAACGGCAGCCGGATAGAACTGACCGTCGCCGGCCACCAGACCGTGATCGTGAAGGGGTACAACGACGAGCCCTACCTGCGGGTGGACCCAACCGGGGTCTGGCAGAACGCGCTTTCGTCGGCCACCTACCTCAACCGCAGTCGGTACGGACCGCAGGGCCTGTCCTCGTCCGGCGACGACCATGCCCCACCTCGCTGGGAAATGATCCACGACGGTCACAGTGCCGTCTGGCACGATCACCGCACCCACTGGATGAGTACGCAGAACCCACCGGTGGTGCAGGCCGCGCCTCGAAGATTCCACCAGATCTACACATGGACGATCCCGCTGACCGTGGACGGGCAGCCGGTCACCGCATCCGGCAACCTCGACTGGGTTCCCGGACCGTCCCCCGTTCCCTGGTTCGCCCTTGAGATTGCCGTGGCCGCCGCGGTCGTGACCCTCGGACTGCTGCGCAGGGGAAATTTCGTGCTGGCCATGGCCGTGACGACGATCGTCGCGGCGGACATCGTCCACTCGGTGCTCATCGCGTTCTCCCGAGCCGACGGCCGGCTGTCGGGGTTCTTCTTCGGAAACACCGTGGAGACGGTCGTGTGGGTCCTCGGCCTGATCGCGGCCGTCCTGCTGGTGCGGCGGTCGGTCGTCGGCCTCTACCTCGCGGCGACCGCCGGGTTCGTCATCGCCATGATCGGCGGTTTCGGTGATGTCGGCGTCCTGTACCGGTCCAGCGCCCCGATCGCCGGGCCGATCGGTCTCGCCCGGACACTGACCGCAACCACCATCGGCATCGGGTTCGGACTGCTGGGCGCCGCGGCGGCCTCGCGGCAGCAGCGATGGCGGGAACGGAGGGAGATGCTGCCCGCCGGGCCGAGTATGGCAGGCTGACCGCCGTGAAAGTACGCGCGGCGACGCCGGCAGTGGCCGGCACGTCCGCGGTCCCCATGACGACCGCCGGACGCCTTGTGCGCGCGTCCGCCTTCGCGGGGACGTCGGTCTCCCTCGCCGTGGCCGCGCATGCCACGGCCGGCGGTCACCGTCCCGCCACAATCCTGCTCAGCTGCGCGTTCGGGCTACTCACCCGCGTCGCATACGGACTCGCGGGACGGGAACGCCGCATCGGCGCGATGCTCGCCGGTGTCGGGTTCGCCCAACTCGCCCTGCACGCGACGTTCGCGATCACATCTCATGGCACGGGCATGGCGGCGCAGGCACTCCTGCCCGAGGGCCTCGCGATGGCCACCGCCCATGCCACCGCGGCCGGGCTTGTCTCCGGAATGCTCAGCCAGGCCGAGAACGGGCTGTGGACCGCGACCACCCTGCGCCTCACGGTCGCCCGTTTCCGTGCGGGTTCCCGCGCCGCCGGTCTCCTCATGCGTGCGGCCCGCTGGTTCGCCACCGCGCTGAGCACACTCCTGGCCTGTGGACAGGACAGCCCACATACCCGGCCCGGGATGCCGGGCAGACACCTGCCTGCCCCACCGCAACCGTCGATGTCCCTCGGTGGACGCCTGTTCGTCCGCGCCGGCGGGCGGCGCGGACCGCCGCTCGTCCTCTCGGCCGCCGCTGCCTGAAGCAGCCTTCGGCAACACGACAACGACCATTCTGTTGCCTTTTGCCTGGATCCCCGAGAGGATCATCATGTCCCGCACGATCCGTGGTGCCGCCGTGCTCGGCGCCGCCCTCGCCGGCATGGTCGCCTTCGCGCTGCCCGCCTCCGCGCACGTCACCGTGCAGCCGACGTCAGCCGCCGCCGGCGGCTACACCACCCTTACGTTCCAGGTCCCGACCGAACGGGACGACGCGTCCACCACCAAACTGGAAGTCCAGTTCCCGACCGACGCCCCGATCGCGTCGGTGTCGGTCGAGCCGCACACCGGCTGGACCTACGCGGTCACGAAGACCAGGCTGGCACAACCGATCAAGACCGATGACGGATCCGTCTCCGAGGCGGTCAGCCAGATCACCTGGACCGCCTCGTCCGCTGACACCGCCATCAAGCCGGGCGAGTTCGCCCGCTTCAACGTCTCGGCCGGTCCGCTGCCCGACAAGGCCGGCACGCTCGCTTTCAAGGCCCTGCAGACCTACAGCAACGGTGATGTGGTGCGCTGGATCGACGTGGCGCAGCCGGGACAGGCCGAGCCCGAGCACCCCGCCCCGGCAGTGACCCTCACCGCGGCCAGCAGCGACACCGCGACCATGCACGGCGGGTCCACCGCGACCGGCACCTCGACCGGCACCTCGACGGCGGACACCACCGCGGCGTCCCACAGCTCCGACGGCACTGCTCGCGGACTGGGCATCGCCGGCCTGGTCGTCGGCGTGATCGGAATCGGGATCGGCGCGGTCGCCTTCCTGGCGGGTCGCCGCCGTACGACCTCCTGACCTCCCGGGGGCCGGAGGCGGTGCGCAAGAAACCATAATCGCACCGCCTCCGGCTGGATTTCAATCATTTATCCGGATGTATCTGGACTTTCATGACATAAAAATGATCGATTCCGGTGTATCCGGGAGGTCCCTTGTTGCGCCCGTCCATGACCGATCAAACTCGGGCAGGTGGCGGGGACTCACAGCAGCAGACACGGACGTGGTACGACCAGCCGCGGCCCCACGGTTCCGTCCGCGGCCGGACCGCGGACGGAACCGGGCACGGGGGGCCCGTTCCATCTCGGCGATGACCATCTGTCGAACGGGCGGAACAGGCCAACCGGTCACGTCCACGGCGCGGGACGCCCCACGCCTGCCGGCCGCCGCAACAGGATCGTCCTCGCAGCCCTGCTCGTACCGTTGTTCGTAGCGACACTCGGCGGCGTCCTGACGCTGTGGCCCGGGACGGACCGCCAGCCCATCCCCCAGGTCTTCCTCGGTCCCGACGGCCAGGCGATCACGCTGGTCGACGCAACGATCGAACAGGCAGCCCGTGGCCCGTGCGGTGGCGGTACCGGTGCCTCCACCGGCGGCGGGACGGACGGCCGGTCGGGGTCGGGCTCGGGCTCGGGGTCTGCCCCGGCCTGCCTGGAGCTGACGGTACGGATCACCAGCGGCCCTGACACCGGCCAGGCCCGTCAGCTGGAGCAGTCCATCGACCCGACCGCCCCCGAGTTCGCAACCGGTGACAAGGTCCGACTCGGACGCAGCACGTCGCCAGGCGGCGGCGTCGACTACTACCTCAACGACTTCCAGCGAGGACGGCCGCTCGGTCTCCTCGCGCTGGTATTCGCCCTGGTCGTTGTCGCCGTCGCCCGATGGCGCGGACTCGCCGCGCTGGTCGGCATGGGACTGACCTTCCTGGTACTGGTCTTCTTCCTGCTGCCGGCCCTGCTGAACGGGCAGTCTCCGGTCGCGGTATCGCTGGTCAGCTCGGCGACTGTGTTGTTCGTCCTGCTGTACCTGGTGCACGGCCCGTCCGCCCGGACGTCGACCGCCCTGCTCGGCACCCTGGTGAGTCTCGGTCTCACCGGCATCCTCGGCTACCTCGCGATCCGGCTCACAACGCTGACCGGACTCGGTTCGGACGAGTCCACGACGTTGAAGGCGTTCGACGGCCGACTCAGTCTGACCGGGTTGATCCTCGCGGGCCTGGTGATCGGCTCACTCGGCCTGCTCAACGACGTGACCGTGACCCAGGCATCGGCGGTGTGGGAGCTCGCGGACGCCTCCGGCGCGGCCCGGCCGCTCGATCTGTACAGATCCGCGATGCGGATCGGGCGGGACCACATCGCGTCCTCGATCTACACGATCGTGATGGCGTATGCGGGCGCGGCACTGCCCTCGCTGCTGTTGTTCACCCTCGCGGACCGGTCCGCCTACGACGTCGTGACCGGTGATCTGGTCGCCGCCGAGATCGTGCGGACCGCGGTCGGCGGCATCGGGCTGGTCTGCTCGGTGCCGATCACAACAGGTATCGCCGCGCTGATCGCCGGCCGGCGGATGCGTATCCGACCGTCGGACGAAACGGTCGGTTGACTACGAGACTCGCCGGAACGCCGGTTACCGTAGATCACGGGCAAATGCTCCTATGGTGTATTGATGGATCTTGGCAGATCACCTTCGGTCGGCCCTGCCCGCACGGTCGGCGGACCCGTCGCGCCGCGTAACGATGCGATATCTCCGGAAGCGCCACCAAAGATCCACCGGGCAGGCTTTAGGCTTCTGGTCCTGTGAGCCCCGTCCTCGCTTCAAGTCGAGCCGGGAACTTCGTCCGCGCGCTACTGGTCATCCTTATGATCACTTTGCTGTACCGCGAGATATACCTGCTGTGGTTCTTCCACACCGCGGCATGGACGAGCCGACCGAAGGAGATCCGCTGGTGCGGATCGTGGTACGAACGGCTGAACGATCGCGACCGAACTCAGGAGGAGGCCCGCAAGCTCGCCGGCGGCCCCCTCACCTCGGTGACCCGCCTTCCCGTCTGGCGGCCGGTAGTCGCCTACAGACCATCGGACGGGTGCCCGGCGCACATCTTCGGCGAGGTCGGCAACGACCAGTTCACGACCTACCTACTCACCGGGGACTGACGCCCAGCCAGGCAGCGGCACCAGCCGCCGCTCCACCGAGGGGTGCCTCGGCGGCCCTCGACGGCCTGGCCGCATCGACTACCGGACCTTGTTGCACCACGTGCACCCGAGCATGAATCGAGTTGCGTTGCTGCAACGCCGCTCGCACGGCCCGGTGCAGGCCGTCCTCCAGGTAAAGGGCGCTGCCCCACTCGACGACATGCGGGAACAGATCCCCGTAGAAGGTCGAGTCCTCATCGAGCAGGACGTCGAGCGCGAGCACCCGTTTGGTTGTGATCAACTGGTCCAATCTGACCTGGCGCGGTGGAATCGCAGCCCACTCCCGTTGACTCAACCCGTGCTCAGGATACGGGCGACCGTCGCCCACGTACCTGAAGATCACCCAACACCTCCTCGCTGAGGACGCAACCCAGCGGAACACCTGACAGCCTAGAATCCTCCACCACGAACCCAGCGGATCGCGACCGCCCTCCACATCCGCTGCTTGTTCATTGTTACGGATCGACGGAATCACACAAACACAACACTTTCCGTAACCAAAACGGCTGGGCAATGCTCGCAATCGGGGCAAAATATTCCTGATCGCCATACGACTTGCGCAACCCGGTCCCGAGTCGCGGACGAGCGAACCCTCCAACCGCGCACACCGCCACGCAGGTTGTCAATATGATCTTTTCGAATCCTATGTCCACCCTCCGGCGCAGAGATTAGGTTAGCCTTACCTAATAATGATTGAATCGATCCGGACAAGCGGAGGGTGACGTGATGAAACCGAAACAAGACGAGGAACCCGTACCCAACCAGGCCCGCACCATCATCGCCGGCGCCCGGCACGCCCTGCTGACACTGCCCTACGATCGGGTTCGGGGCTGGGTCGGACTACTCGACGACGGCGGTGAACCCGTCCTCCTCGCAACCGCCGGCAGCCTGCCCACAAGGGTGGCCGGCAACAGCCCGACAGCACGTGTCGACATCCCCGGCCCAACGGGCGAACGGCTCGTACTCGCCGGTTCCCTACGCGTGTTGCCCGGTCCGGTAACTGAGATCATCACGCGTATCAGGGGCGTGGGTTGCGGCGTGCCGCGCCCGGGGATCCCTTCGCCCGGGTACGACAACAACCTCACCGACCGCACCGCGCTGACGCTGGCCGTCGCCGAAGTCATCCTCTGCCTGCCTACCGCGCCGGATCGCGGCGGCCATGGGCGAGTCCGGGCCGGCGAGAAGCCGCAGACACGGATCGACCTTGCCGCGTACGCGCTGGCCGAGCCGGACCTGATCGCGGCCTACGCGCCCGACCTTGTCTCGCATCTCAACACCGACCACGCCGACCAGCTGCGCCGGCTCGCCGAATACGCCACCGTCGCCGAATACGCCACCGTCGCCGATCCCGCCCCGCCCGAAGAGGACACGGGTCCGCACAGCCCGATGATCGCAACGGTGGTGCGCTCGGCCGACGCCCATGAGCTCGCCGGCGCGCAGATCACCCACCTCGATCGCTTCGGGATGACGATGTGGCGGGTCGGGCACCACGGAGCCGAGGAGATCCGCATCCCGTTCCGGGCGCCGTTGCGCGAACCGCAAGGGCTTGGCGAGGAACTTCGGTGGATGCTGGGCCTTGTTCGATAGATCGCCACAAGTACTTGTCCACAAGGGTGTTATCCACAGTTTCGGCATCCAAAGTCACCCGGACCGGACCTTGTCCGCATAATCAGGATCGCGCACCGTCGTCGCACCCCTGCGGGAGGTCCGGATGCTCCACTGGATGCGAGCCCGGCCGACTCTGCTCACGGCCGTTCTGGTCACCACAACGCTCAGCATGATCACGCTGGTCGCGGCGGGATGTTCCAGCGACTCGAAAGGCGCACCCCCACCCACTGGAGCACCAACGACCGCGCCGGGCACGTCGGGCACCGCCAGCACCACACCGGGGAACCGGGGAACATCGGCAAGCGTGCCCGAAGCCACCAGGACAACCAGTTTCCGTGCTCCGGGCGGAGGTTTCGGAACGATCGACGTCGGGTTCGTCGAGCTGAAGGTGGGCGGGCGCCTCGCAACCCTCACCCTGCTGTGGACACCTCGGTACACCGACACACCGCCCACCAAGGAGATCTCGGTCTTCGACATGTTCGGGCAGCACAACCCGGCTGTCACCCTTGTCGACAGCACCAACCTGAAACGCTATGTCGTCGTCCAGGACAGCCGCAGCGTCGAACTCGGCGCCAGCGGCCTGCGGACGAAGACCGTCAACAACACGCCTGCCAGCGCTTCCTACACCTTCGCGGCACCGCCCACGGATGTACGGACCGTTGATGTCTACGCCGACGACCGGCTGCTGTTCGACGCCGTCACGGTCGTCAGATGATCCCCGTCGGCGCCACCGTGCGCGGCAGCAGCAAGGCACCGCGCGGGCCCCTGGTGATCCGTGTTGTCGCCGCGGTCGTGACACTGGTCGTAGCGACCTTCTTGTCGCCGTCCATCACCGCAGCCCGAGCCGCGTCGGCCGCGTCGGTCTCGCCGGTCTCGCCGGTCTCGCCGGTCTCGCCGGTCTCGCCGGACACCATGACCGATCAGGCCCTTACTGACTCGGTCCACCAGATCGAGGTGGCGGAGGCGGTCCGTCCGATCGATGTGGACAAAGCCGTCGTGGCGCTGCGTACCGAGCGGCATGACGGTTCCGGGGTGGCCGTGACGATCAGCTCGGACGTGTTGTTCGCGTTCGACTCCGCCGATCTGACCGCGATTGCCCGTGGGCAGCTCTCCGATCTCGCGGCGCAGATCAGTCACACCACCGCGACGGTCGGCGTCAACGGCTACACGGACAGCACCGGCACGCCCGCGTACAACGTGATCCTGTCCCAGCGGCGAGCCAATGCCGTCGCCAACCTGCTACGCCCAAGTGCGCCACACGACGTGCTGGTCTCCGCGACCGGGCACGGCTCCGCCAACCCCGTCGCCCCCGACACCAGCCCAGACGGCTCGGACAACCCCGCCGGCCGCGCCCAGAACCGCCGCGTCACCATCACCTACCGCACTCCCTGACCACCTGATCCCATCGGACCTCCAGCGGTCGCAGGCAGGCTGGGGCCTGGATCCCGCGTATCAGCCCTGATGGGTGAACCGGTCGGTACCGTCACAGCTCGTAATGCCGGCCGCGCGTCGTAGCCGTACCGTCTCGAAGCATGACCGAGGCAATGCGGAGGCTGCCGGGCGACACATTCGGAAAATCGAACACAGCGACAGAAACCGCTACCGAAAAGGCCGCGGTGCCGGTCGTGGTATTCGATGAGGCCACGGTCGCCTACGACCAGGTCCCGGTTCTGACGAACGTCCACGGAACCATCGAGGTCGGCCGCGCCGTCGCCGTCATAGGCCCGCACGGTGCCGGAAAATCGATTCTGATCAAAACGATTCTCGGAATGGTGCCGGTGGCGAGCGGGTCGGTCACGGTCCTCGGCCGGCCGCCGGCGCAGGCCCGACGCCAGATCGCCTACGTTCCACAGGCCGGCACCCTCGACGCCGAGTTCCCGGTGACCGTGACCCAGGTCGTCCTCACCGGACGCTATCGGTGGATCGGGTGGGTACGTCGCCCCACCTTCACCGACCGGGCGGTTGCGTCGCATGCGTTGAGGATCGTCGGGCTCACCGACCGTGCCCGCGACCGGTTCACGACGCTGTCCGTCGGACAGCGTCAGCGGGTGCTACTCGCCCGTGCCATCGCCCAGCGGCCACGCCTCCTCCTGCTCGACGAGCCGTTCGACAGGGTGGACGCCCTCTCCCAGCAGGCATTGCTGGCCACGCTCACGGCAATGCGGTCGGACGGCACCAGTGTCGTGATCTCCAGTCATGACCTCGCGCTTGCACATCTGACCTGTGACGACACATGCCTGCTCAACCGTCGCCAGTTCGGTTTCGGGCCGACCGCGGTCACCCTCACCCAGGAAAATCTGCGTGCCGTCTATGGCAGGACCGCCTTGGAACCGCAGGACGACAGCGCGGTCGCCGTCCGGTAGCACCCTTCAAGGAGAGCTCTGCCGGCCGGTGGACCGTCCGAGGCCAGAAATTCGATCAAGAACATGGTGGGTCGAAACGGTCGACACCATGGCGGACACAAGGTTGCGGGGCGCTCATGTGGGACGGCTCGAAGGATGCGGGCCACCCGGCGTGGGCGAGAAAATGCACTGGACGGCACCCCTACCCTTGGCACATGGAGTTCACCCAGTCCGACAAGCTCGCCGACGTCTGCTACGACGTCCGAGGTCCCGTCCTCGACCAGGCGACGCGGCTGGAGGCCGAAGGTCAGCGCATCCTCAAGCTGAACATCGGCAACCCCGCGCCGTTCGGGTTCTCCGCACCACCGGCGATTCTCGAGGCAGTAGTGGAAAGCCTCACCGAGGCGCAGGGTTACAGCGACTCCAAGGGCCTGGCGTCCGCACGGGCGGCGGCTGTCCGCTACTCCACCGGCAAGGCAATCACCGGCATCGACATCGACGACGTCTATCTCGGGAACGGCGTCTCAGAACTGATCATGATGTCGTTGCAGGCGCTCCTAAACGATGGCGACGAGGTCCTGCTCCCCACACCGGACTACCCCCTGTGGACGGCGGTGGTCAGCCTGTGCGGAGGTCGGCCCGTCCACTATCTGTGCGACGAATCGGCGGACTGGATGCCCGCCCTCGACGACATCGCCAGTAAGGTCACCTCCCGAACCCGGGCAATCGTAGTAATCAATCCGAACAACCCGACCGGCGCGGTATACGGCCGCGAGGTTCTTGAGGGCGTCATCGAGCTCGCCCGGCAGCACAATCTCATGATCTTCTCGGATGAGATCTACGACCGGATCCTGTATGACGACGCCGTACACATCTCCACCGCGGCACTCGCCCCGGACGTCGTCTGCATGACGTTCAACGGGCTGTCGAAGGCCTACCGCCTCGCCGGTTTCCGCGCCGGCTGGATGGTGTTGTCGGGCCCGCGGACGCATGCGTCAAGCTATGTCGAGGGCCTGAACATCCTGGCCAACATGCGGCTGTGCGCCAACGTCCCGGGCCAGTTCGCCATGCGGGCCGCGCTCGAGGACAACGGCGGCGCCGGCGACCTCACTCTGCCCGGCGGCCGACTGCACGAGCAGCGGGACGTGGTGTGGAAGCTGCTCAACGACATTCCGGGCGTTTCCTGCGTGAAACCGCGGGGTGCGTTGTATGCGTTTCCCCGTCTCGACCCGGCCGTTCACCCGGTGGCCAACGACGAGCGACTCGTCCTCGATCTACTCCTCGCAGAGAAGATCCTGATCGTGCAGGGCACTGGATTCAACTGGCCTCGGCCCGACCATATCCGAATCGTCACCCTGCCGAACGTGGACGACCTCACCGATGCCATCAATCGGATCGGCAGGTTCCTCACGACCTACGTACAGATCTGACAATTCCGGGAATTCCGACAGATCCGGAAACACGGGGTGATTGCGCCCCATTCTCCACGGTCGTGGAGCACGATCGTGGAGCACAGCCACCCCGCGTCGATCGGAACGTCAAACCAAAGGTCAGCAGTTCACGAACCCGGGCTGCTGGTTGAGGATCTGCGCCTCCGCCGAGACGAACCGACGGTACTGGTCACCGTCGGTCGTTCCCGGCGCGAACACGGCAACGCGGTGACAGTTCTGGAAGGCGATACGGACGCCGAAATACCGCTCCAGCGCACCTCGGATGGACGTGGACGCCATCGCCCGCAGCAGTTGGCCCGCTGCCGTGTCATCCGGCGGCGGCACGAGGCTGTCGGCGAAGTCACGCCGACCATCCGCCCGGGCCTCGGGCAGCTCGGCGGCAAGTTGCGCGACCATGTCGTAGGCGTACGGGAGGGACATACGTACGCAGGCAAGGAATGCGTCGTCATCGACATGGCCACGGTTCGCGGCCTCGACGAGTTCGGGCGTGACAGTGAGGGACATGCGGATCCTCCCGGCTCGGTCGCTGCCGCGACGGTCACGGTGCGGCCGCGGCGAGGATTACTGTCGCCGATAATGAAAACGATTGTCAATCCTCCAGGGGGATCAGTCCTATGACAGCCTCCAAGGCCCGTTTGCCTGCGCCCTGACCCGCCATGCAGTGAGAGAGTGGAGTTCGTGTCCAGTGCCGAATCCAGTCGAACCGTGTCTACCCCGGCACCGTCCCGAGCCACCGTCGCGCCAACCCCGTCTCCGGCAGGGTCGGCCACGGAATCTCCGGTGACGGGATCTCCGGCCACGGGATCTCCGGTGACGGGGCCGGGTGGCAGCCGCCGGGCCACGCTCGGACGGGGAACAACCGTGCGGGCAACCCGCCAGGGCGACGCCGTCTCCGCCGCCCTGGCCGAGGTCGACGCCTTCACCAGCGCTCAGGACCTGCACGCCCGCCTACGTGACATGGGACAGGCCGTCGGTCTGACAACCGTGTACCGGCATCTGCAGGTCCTCGCCGACCGGGGTGAGGTCGACGTGCTGCGTCGTGACGACGGCGAGACCCTCTACCGTCGCTGTACCACCGACAACCACCACCATCACCTGGTGTGCCGCCACTGCGGACGGACCGTCGAGGTCGAAGGACCGGAGATCGAGGCATGGACGGACCGCGTCGCGGCCGCCGCCGGCTTCACCGATGTCGCCCACACCCTGGAGATCTACGGAACCTGCACCGACTGCGCAGCCGACCCGGGCTGACCGCCATGCGCAGCCTCGCGCACCCACCCGTTCACCCCGCGTCCGTGGATGACGCCCGGTCAACCTCCCTGGCCGGTGTGGCT
>NZ_CAKKTK010000107.1:0-11995 GCF_920656135.1 Frankia sp. Cppng1_Ct_nod
GCTGGCCCTGAGATCGTTGTCCGACCGGTCGCTACCCGGGCTCTGATCAGGGACGATGCCCGGTGACCGCGCCGATCGGAACATCGTCTATCGAGTAGAACAAGCGTTCCGAACACCTGGCGGTTCCGGGCACTTCCGGGCCGCCTGGTCACCGTGATCGTTGGGCATCGTGGTCGCGTCGACCTTCCTAATCCGCCTCGGAATATGCTTGTGCTCAGGCCGCGGTCGCGCCGAGGGAGGGGCTGGCGGCCGGTACGTCCACACCCAGGGCGATTCGAGCCCGTCCGGCGACGGTGGCACCACGGTCCCAGCGGGCGTCTCATGGGTCGGCACCGCGCTGCCCGTGCCCTTGCCGCTGAACTTTGACCAGGTGGGGAGCATCAGGGCCGTTGGCAAGTGCCGCGCCTTGACCTGCACGCCGTCAGTCGTGGTCGCGGAGGAGGTTCTTGAGGTCGGTCGGGCCGAGCTGTTTGGTCTGGTCAGCGACTCCGTTGGTGAAGGTGATCCCCTCGGCTTCGAGCACCTGCTGTGGGGTTTCGGTCCTGGTGGGGTCGGACCATTTGAAGCCGTCGGCGATCTTGCCTGCGGCGTTGAGAATGCGCCAGGCGTGTTGGCAGGAGTTGCAGCTGGTGACGTGGTTGCCGAGTGGCTGGGCGGCGGTGCCGATGACCTGAGCGAGGTCACGGTAGGTCGTCCAGCGGCCTGCGGGCAGGACGTCGAGGTAGGCGTGCAGGTCAGACCAGTCGCGTTTGGTCTTACCAGGCACGCTTTCGGCGAGATCGGCGAGGCTTTGACCATTGTCGGTCTCCCACCAGATCGTTCCCCGAACCGCGGTTGGGGTGGCTCCGGTCGCCCTGCCGATCAGGTCGCGTACCAGCGCGCTGGGGAGCCAGTGCACGCCGTCGCCCTCCCAACGCAGAGGGCCGGCTGGGTCGTTGTGCCAGGTGGCCCGGCTGCGGGCGGGATCCTCCTGCACCCACTGCTCAAGCTGGGTACGCTGCGCGGCGCTCGCGGGAGTGAGCGTGAGCCGCAGCGGCGTGCCGTCGGCGAGGGTCTGAGCGTCGATCAGCCGGCGGACCGCTGAGGCTGCGCGCGAGCGTTGCTCGACCTTGCGACTGACCCGTTCGGCCTCGCCCCGCGCCGCAGGGCTTAGCGTGAACTCCTCGGCACCCGGGGTAGGCCAGAGCCGGTTGAAGCCGACAAGGATCTCCTCGCCGGAACGCCAGGCGGAGACCTCGACCAGCTCGATCACAAGGTCGTACTGAGAGAGCCAGACGGCGGTATTGGTGACCTGTTTGGGAAAACCTCCGGCGATGAGCATGATCCGTGGCTTGCGGAGCAGCTCCGGGTCGAGCTCGCCAGCGAACTCGTCGATCGCTGCCCGGGCTGTCACGGCGTCGATGGGCTCGCCGCGTCTGGTCCGCCAGGTGGCGAGGGCGTCGGCGAGTGAGTCCGCGGTGAAGCCGGAGACCATCGCGGCGTAGGTGATCGCCTGCAGGTGCGTGTCGCCCGGCGCCGTGTCGCGTTTGAGTTCGACGACGACGAGTCGGCCGGCGGTGTCGAGTCCGAGGATGTCGAGACGGTCGCGGGCGCGGACGCCGTCGTTGCCGGCCCACTGGTCGTACTCGCTAGTGATGATGAGAACGTCTTCGCCGAGGACCGCCGGGTTGGTGAGTACCCATTCCTGCAGGTGGGCGCGTTCAGCGAGCCCCGCCTCGGCAAGCGAGACGGCCTGGAGCGCTGTCGCGTTAGCGCCGTCGATCTTGAACAGCAACGTCATGGTCGCACCTCACCCGAGTGGTCTCGGTGCGCTGTCCTCGCGCGGTCGCACCATCGGCGCCATCGGCCTTCGTGACAGGCAGGAACCATGACTGCTACCGGCTCTATCACCGATCCATGGGTGAGTTCTTCGCCGCGGAAAGCTATCCAGGCGCACAATCTGACGGTCCCTCATACGATGGATCCATAGGGGCCTCCTTCGTCGACGTGAGTAACCCCCGAGGACCTACCCCGCACCCCGGGCGTCGCCAGGAGCGGAGGCCCCGCCCCTTCATCGCGTCAGAGTCATCCTAGATGAAACGCGAAACCTGGTAGTTCCTGGCACTTCCGCCCGTCTGGTGACCGTCACTGCGGGGATTGTCGTGCGGGCGAACGACCAGACATGAGCTGAGCCCGGGCCACGTCGCTACGGAGCCGGTCTTGCCGTCCGATCGAGTGCAACGAGGGGTCTGTCACCACCGGAATCTTGGCAGAGCCGTTATTTCTACAGGCCCTTGCTGACCTGCACAGACCTCGCCCAGCGCTTGCCATCGCTGGGCGAGGTCTGCCGGCCCCATGGCTACTCGTTCGGCTGCTCGCAGGCTGGCTATCCCGTCCGGGCTGCCCACAGCGCACAGATGGGCAGTGCCCAGATCCGGTCGTCGAGATCGAAGGGGATCGGGCCGGTATGGAACACGATTCCCGCGCGGAAGTCCGGGCCGAGCTGATCGCGCAGCCATATGAGGTGGCGGGCGTCCCGAGCGGTCGGCGCCGAGGAAGCCTTGATCTCGATTCCGATCACTTCGCCTCCTCCGAGGTCTATGACGACGTCGACCTCTTGGCCATCCCGAGAGCGGATATGGTGCAACCGGGCACGAGGGTGGAGAAGGGTCACTTCCGGCCGTAGCTGGGCGACGACGAAGGTGTCAATCAACCTGCCGAGCAGGTCTCCGTCCCGCAGGACGCTCCGCTCGTCCACCCGGGCGGCGGCAAGCGCGAGCGCGGGATCGGTCAGGTATCGCTTCGCCCGCTTGGTCAGCCTGTTCAGGCGGTTCGTCGCCCAGGCAGGAACCAGTTCGATCAGGTAGAGGGCAGCCAAGATCCGGTCATACGCGTCCGCGGTCCGCTGGTTGATTCCGGCGGCCTGGTAAACCGTGCTTTCGGCGGGGAGGCCGGCCGTCGAGAGCCCGAGAACCTCGAGGTAGCGGCGTAGTCGAATCGGGTCCCGTTGCTCCCCCGCGGCCAACACGTCTCGATTGACGACGTGATCGATGTAGGCATCCAGCCACGCGAGTTGCCCTGGTGCGCTCAGGTTCAAGGCGGCCTCGGGGAAGCCGCTCCTCAATGCCAGGTCGACGTAGTCATCCAGGCCCGGGGACGGGCCCGAGATGCTCAGTTGCGAGATGTCCGAGTCCAGAAGCAGATCTAGCAGGCTTGGCTGATCGACGGCGTGAGCGATCTCCCGTTCGGTAAGACCGTGCAGGACCAACCGGACGACCCGACCCGTCCCGGGCCACTGGCGCGTCGTGAAGTCGGCTTCGATGCTGCCGGTGAGGAGAAACCGGCCGGGACGGGGGTCATCGTCGACCGCGCGCTTGACCGCGCCCAGGATCTCCGGTACCTTCTGCCACTCATCGAGGAGAACGGGTTCCTGCGCGCGCCGCAGTGCTGCGTCCGGGTTCGCGGCAACCGCCGTGGCGACCGCGGGGTCATCTAACCGCAGGATGTCGTTGGCGATCCGCCGGGCGGAGGTCGTCTTCCCCGCGGCGCGCGGGCCGGTGACCATGACAGCGGGCAGCCCCGCGAGCAGACTCGCCAAGCGCCCGTCGGCGATCCGCGGAACATACCTTGACATGGCCATACGGCCACAGTACACAATCTGCGAGTCTAGCAGTACAAGGTTTGCGCTCCTGCTAGTACAGGTCTTGCTGAGCCATCAGTACAAGGTTTGCGGCGTCGAGTACACATTCTGCGCTCGGCGACGAACAGATCAGTGACAGCCTCACGAGAGCAGGACCGCCATGATCGGGGTCGAAGCGACCCTCACGTGTGTCGCAAGAGTGCGCCTATCACCGAAGGCCCACGCCGCGAAGAAGATCACCAGCAGGTGCTTGACCTGCGGAATCATAGGTGGAGCTGAGGGGATGGAACGTGAACTCTGATCTTGCTTTCTACCTGCGGAGACGTGTCGGTGCTGTGCCGCCTGGGCGGACAGGGACGGTGGGCGGTACCAGCGAGACACCACCCGCGCGTGACCACGAGTACACCGCTGGTCCGCAGCTCGCCCCGCAGGAACTCGAGACCGCCCGCCACTGCCGCGCGTGAACTCAGTGCAGGTCCGGCGCGCTCCGTCGACGACGACGAGCCGTCCAGAGGGCCAGGGCGGTGACGGTGACGGCCGTGGCGGCGCCGACGGCCAGGTAGACGGTGGTGTGCGCGTTCTTGCCGGCCGCCGACCGTCAGGTACATGCGGATGCCGACCCGGTTGACGGCGGTGACGCCGCGAGTTCCGGGCGCGGACACCCGCGGCTGCGACAACCTCGACGAGACCGCCGCCGCGATACGCGCCGGCCTGTCCCGGCTCGAGCCCCAGGACACGTCCGAATGACCACGGCGGGCCAGCACACCGCACGATCATCCACGCAGTCCTCAGCATGAGGTCAAGCCCGGCCTTCATTCGTTGCGGGCGGTTTCCGGTCCAGTGATGCGTTTGAGTAGCGGAAGGGTGGAGGCGATGATTGCGAGGGAAGCGACGAGCCCGGCGAGGACGAGCAGGTAGTACTGGACGCTTGGCGGTTGGATCGTGTCGCCCAGTTGCGCGTGGAGGAACAGCTGGGCGGCGAGCAGCCCGGTTCCGGCGGCGACGACGGCGGAGATGAGTAGTGGGGCTGCGGCTTCCAGGGTGACGACGCGGCGCAGCATGGCCAGCGGGGCGCCGGTAAGACGCAGCAGGCTGAACGGGCGTTTGCGCTCGGTCAGGCCACCGGCGACGCTGACGGCCAAACCGCAGCCGGCGATCGGCAGGCTGGCGAGGATCACGACGTTGGCTAGTTGCCGGTAGGCAGACGTCCTGGCGTTGTTCTGCACCGTGTATTCGGCAAGCGTCATCGGTGGATACACCGAGGGATAAGCGGCTTGGAGAATGGTGCGAGCCTGCTCGACTGCCGCCGTCGATCCGTCGGTACTGATGACGATCATGCTGACTGGCAGGTTCTGTAGCCGCGCGGTGGACAGGTCGGCAGCCGGCCACGTGGTGTCGGACATCGACGACTTGCCGATGACCCCGGTCTGGAAGTCGGGCCTGATCGTTACGGTGTCCGCGCTGGCGGGGCAGCGACCGAATGTCGGGGTGTGCGCGAGTTCGGCGCAGGAGGCCACCTGCGGCGGCGGCCCGAAGATGGGGCCGGAGCCGGGTTTGGAGTACGCCGCCGGCGCCCCCGTGCCGCCGGGGTTGGAGCGAATCGCCGCTACCCCCGTGACACCGGCGATCGAGGTCAGTTCGGTGGTCGTGGCGGCCGGGATCGAGGTGATGGTGGGTTGCGAGTCCCACTCCCCGAACTCGTCGACGACGGTGCCGGTGGAGTTGGCCGTGTTGCCGGCGACGCCGCCGTTGTCGGCGACGATGGTGGTGATGATCCCGAGCGCGCAGGTGCCGACGAACACGGCGAGCACCAGCCCGCTGACCGCGCGGAAGCCGGCCTGTGGGTTGTCGGCGAGTCGGCGTCCGGCGATGAGGGTGGCCGGCCGGTTCGCACGCCGGGCCATGAGTCGGGAGCCGAGCATGGTCAGCCATGGCCCGGCGATGACCAGCCCGGTCATGGTCAGCAGGATGCCGGACATGTAGGCCACAACCTGGGTGCTGACGCTCTTGCCGGCTCCGCCGATGTGGCTGAAGTAGGCGAGGTAACCGAGTTCGGCGAGGCCCGCCAGCAGCGGGATGATCCGCCAGGCGCGGGGTGGGCGGGGGGTCACCCGGCGGGTCACGCCGAGCGGGGAGATGGTCACCCGGCGCAGGGCGAGCCGTGCTGCCACTGCTGCCGCGATCGGGATGCCGAGCGCGATGAGCAGCACGTTGGCCAGGCTGAGGGACAGATCGCTGGTGAAGAGCGGGTCGCCGGTGAAAGGGATCGCCGCCGGAACGGGGCGCAGGGCGACGAAGAGAACGAAGCCGGCGGCTACCCCGACGACAGCCGCGACGCTGGATTCGACGGTGGAGATCACTGAGATCTGCCGTGGGGTCGCGCCGACCAGACGCATCGCGGCGAAACGCTGTTCCCGGCGGGCAGCGGACAGCCGGGTCGCGCCGCCGATGAAGATCAGCACCGGGAACAGCAACGCGGCCACGACCACCGACAGGATCAGCGTGATGCCGTTGCCGTCGATGCCGACCCCGAGCGCGCAGTCGGCATTGCAACTGCTGGGCACGGTGGTGCTGATGCTGGTGACCTGCTTGACGTCGTGTTGGTGGGACAGGTCGGCGACGCTGTGCCCGACGATGATGATCAGGGTGTTCGGTGCGGGCAGCGCAGCGTCGCCGATGGTGCCGATCTGGGTGCCAGGGAACCGGTCGCCTAGCTGGGCGACCGGGGTGTGGTGCAGCAACTTCGACAGGGCAGGTGAGGCGTAGTACTGGCCCGGCCCGGGCAGAGCCGGGATGCCGGGCGGGATAGGGGCGGCCGGGCCGGTCGCCGCAAGGTCGACCCGTCCGATCTGCTTGCCCTGGTAGTAGTCGGCGCGCAGCTTCCACAACAGCGGGTCGGTCTTGGTGGTACTCGTCGAGATGGCCGGCGCGTTCGATCCGGTGTAGCCGGTTTCGAGCCAGGCGTAGCGGGCGTTCTGGTAGTTGACCGCGTTGATGCTGGCCAGCATCGTCAACAGCAGGCCCACCCCGATCGCCACGGCGACCGCGATCATGGCCAGGCGAACGGCAGCTTCTCTGCCGCCGCCCAGGGTCAGCCGCAGCCCAAGGCGGATCATGCCAGGACCGGATCGGCGGACAGGGTGGTGACCTTGCCGTCGCGGACGATGACTTCGCGGTCGGCGTAGGCGGCCACTCGCGGCTCGTGGGTCACCAGCACGACGGTGGTGCCTTGCTCGCGGGCGGCCGCGGTCAGTAGATCCATGACGCGTTCACCGGTGAGGGAGTCCAGCGACCCGGTTGGCTCGTCAGCGAACAGCACCTCGGGCCGCGCGACCAGGCCGCGGGCCAACGCGACCCGCTGGGCCTGCCCACCCGACAGTTCCCCGGACCTGCGCTGCTCCAGCCCGTCCAGTTCGAGCCGTTCGAACCAGGCGCGGGCGTCGCGCAGCGCCTCGGCCCGGCGGACGCCACCCAGCAGCCGCGGCAACGCGACGTTCTCCTCGGCGGACAGCTCGGGGACGAGCTGGCCGAACTGGAACACGAACCCGAACCGGTCGCGCCGCAGCGCGCTGCGCTCCTGCTCGCGCAGCATGTCGATCCGACGACCAGCGAAGCGGATCTCTCCGGAGTCAGGCGCCAAGATGCCGGCCAAGCAATGCAGCAGCGTCGACTTGCCCGACCCACTGGGGCCCATCACGGCCAGGATCTCGCCGGCGTTCACCGACAGGCTGGCGCCACGAAGGGCCGGCGTCTGGCCGAACGACAACGACACGTCACGCGCCTCGACCAAGCGGCCGCGCGAAGCGAGAGTGTCGGGGACATTGACAGCGCTCATCAGCTCTTCACCATTTCCGCCAAGGCGTTGAGCCGGGCCGCGGTCAGGTCGATCCAACGCAGATCGGCTTCCAGATGGAACAGGCCGTGATCGGCCAGCAGCGCATCCACGACGCCACCGGACCGCCGCGTCTCTGTCAGCTCCCGCATCCGCCGCAAGTGGGCGGCCCGCTGAGTGTCGAGGTACTGCTCGGCCGAGCGTCCCAGCATCAAGGCGAGCACGACCTTGGCGAACAGCACCGTCTGCAGGTGCGGCTCGGGCTCGACCGGCTCGCTCAGCCACTCCTGGACCTCGGTCGCGCCCTGCTCGGTGATGACGTAGCGCTTGCGGTCAGGACCGGCTCCCGGTTCGGCCTCGCCTATCACCACCTTGCCGTCGCGGGCCAGCCGTCCAAGCGTCGAATACACCTGCCCGAACGGCAGCGGCTTCCCCCGCCCGAAATACGTGTCGTAATCACGTTTGAGGTCATAGCCATGGCTGGGCTGACGGTCAAGCAGGCCAAGGAGCGTCAGGGAAACGGACACACCGAGTGTCTACACCGAGTGTGTACTCGCCGTCAATACTCGGCTTCTCGGTCGTCTTGCAGCACGCAAGGCAGTGCAGGATCCGCACCCCGCAGCCCCTGCTGGGTGTAGCGTGCCCGCCGGGACAGGACCGTGCGGACCGACACCCCCCTTTCCGCCGCCTTCGCGGCGTCACGCCCATCCTCGATCACTCGATACGGTCGCCATTGTTGCGCGTCGCTGCTGCCCGGCTCGCACAGCGTGGACGGCGATTCTGGACATGCCCCGTCGTCCGGTCGAGATAACCACCGATCGGGCCACGGCCGGCCCGCGAGTTGCTTGTCAGCTGGTGTATGGATTCCTCAAGGTCATGGGTGTGCGCGCGATGTCAAGTGCCGACTGAGGGAAGCGGGGGCCTGCCGTGTAGTAGCGGGCCCGGGTTCGGCCGACCGGTTCTAGGACTTGGGCGGCGGTGAGGTCGCGGAGGTCGCGTTGCGCCTGCTGCAGGCTCAGGCCCTCGGCGTGCTCGTAACGTGAGCGGCGGACGCGTCCAGCCATGGCCACGTCGTGTAGGGCGGTCGCCACTCGCTCGTCCAGACCGGTGTTCTCGGCGAATTCGGAGAGTGCGCCCCATACCCGCCCGGAGCGGTCGAGTCGGCCTTGAACGGTCTGGGCCTGCTGGTGGTAGGCGGTCAGGTTGAAGCGGATCCAGCTGGAGACGTCCTGGTCGGGAAGGTACTTCGGGCCCCGATCGGTGAGTTCGCGGTAGTACTCCCAGGTGTTGCCGGGGCGGCCGAGCCACGCCTCGATGGACGAGAGCTCCGGGGCCAGGACGCCTTCGCGGGCGATCATGAGCGTCTGCAGCGAACGGGACATACGGCCGTTCCCGTCGGCCCAGGGGTGGATGGACACAAGATGCAGATGTGCCATAGCTGCTCGCACCAGCAGATGGGTGCCGTTGTTGGCGTTGAGCCAGTCGATGAGTTCCTTCATCAGCGCGGGGACGACATCGGCGTCCGGGGCCGTATAGGCCGCGATGCTGGGGTCGCGGGCGTCGGTGACGTAGACGGGGCCCCGGCGCCACTGCCCGGCCGGCTTGCGCACGGTGTGACGGTGGCCTTGCAACATCCAGTGCAGAGCGTTGAGTAGGCCTTTGCTGTAGCTGAAGTCCTCGGCATCGTGGAGCGTCTGGATATACGTCATCATCCGCTGATAGGCGAGGGTCTCCTCGCGGTTCTCGTCCGAGACCTCGACATCTCGCTCGCCATCCATCAGATCCTCGACGTCGATCGTGGATACCTTGAAGCCCTCGATGAAGTTCGAGGCTGCGACGGCATCGGCGGTCAGGAACTTACGGAGCCCCTCAGTCCATTTCGACGGCGTGGTCTGGATTTGGTGCCGCAGTGCATCCCGCATGCCGTCAATCTCGCTGAGCACCTGATCGTCGGCAGGTCTGAGGGCAGGAGTGGGGTAGAGCATGCATCGACGATAGATTGACGCAGTCATCACGTCAAATCAGGGTGGTCCGGCTTCAGGTAGGTGACCTTGTGGGGTTCAAGAACTCGGCCACCGGCGTTGAGCTGGGCTTTCAAGCGGCTCGTTCGTATTCGTTGACCAGGCCCCCGAGGACAGGTCGGCGCCCGATCCGTTCCGTGGTGACGTCGGCGATCGGGTGGTCGAGCCGAGGCGGCCGAAGATCACGGCCACGGTGGAGTCGTCGTCCGTTGTGGTGGCCCACATATTCGGCTTGGACGGTCCGCGGGTGTCTTCTACTGAAGATCAGCATGCGGTCGGTAACCTCGGCCCGGACCGTACGCACGAACCGTTCCGCATGGGCATTCGCTCGGGGAGCTCGAGCTGCCACCCCAAGGCGTCCTGCCGGATCAAGTGAGGCCAACCCGCGTCGGGATCGATGACCGCCGCATGCCGATCTTGTAACGATGCTGGTCAGAGCGTCGCAAACGTAAAACGCTTGTCACCAAGATCGATAGCTTGGTGTGTGCGAACCGCCGAACGACCAGCTCGGGCGGCATGTGACACCTACCCATCGAGCGGTTGGTGGAGCTAACGCACCAGAATAAGAACCACTTGATCTTTGTTCAGGGTCCCGAAATCACCATCCGCCCGGTCGCCACGCGGCTGCTGGCCAGGGGTGATGCCCAGTGAGTACCGGGTCGGTAGCATCATCCATGCAATCGAACATATGTTCCGCAGGTCTGGTAGTTCCGGGGGCTCCGGCGCGTCTGGTCATCGTGATCGTGCCTGCTTCAGGCTCTCCCCGCTGATCGTCAGAGGAGGCCGGCGCAAGCTGGTCGATCCCGCCTGCGTTGGACCAGGTCATAGGGCGTCTCGATACCGTCGCGCAGGGTTTCGGGGGGCCATGTGCTCGATCGGGTCGTCGAGGCGTTCGGTTACCTGCTTCGTGTGTCGTGCGATCGGGTCGAGCGAGCGCCGCCGCACGTCATCGGCCTCGGCGGTGCCCACCTCGTGCAGGGCATCGGAGAACGCGTCCGGGAAGGCTTCGGTCATCTCCCTGGCGGTCTGGCGGTACTCCTCGGTCTGGATGCCGAAAGTGGCCGCCGCCCGGTCCCAGTGCCTACCGAGCACCTGGCCGAACTTCCGCCGGCCGCCGATGCCGACGGCGACTTCCCGTAGTGCCGCGTCGCCGCCGTGGGGGAGGCTGGTGGCGAGGTCGTAGAGCGGCGCGACCTTGATCTCTCCGGGGAGCAGCAGGAGGGACAGGTTCTTCGCGTGGCCGTCGGGCGCCCCGGCGACGTAGTTGAACGCGGCGAAGTCGCCGAGCGCCGCCAGGCCGGCGACCCGGTCGTCTGTGTTCTGCACGATGATCCGGGCGAGGTCCCTCAGCCCGGGGCCGCCGTGAGCCTCGTACTTCTTCGGCGGGAGCCGCCCGCTGGCTGAACAGAAGTCCTCCTGGTGAAGGCGCAGGACAGTCCCGTCATCGAGAACCACGCGGTCGTAACGCTCGATGACAATCGCAGGCTCACCTTCTCCGAAGTAGGTGAATTCCGTACGGGCAACGTCGAGGCCAAGCGTCTGTGCTGCGCGCATGGTGGCGTGTTCGACGAGTGCCTGGTGGTGGAGGCGCCCGATCCCGGGCTTGATGACGTGGGTCGTCGCCGCGGAGCCGTGGGCCTCGTGCCATCCGGTTGGGAGTTTCGCGAGCGCGAACTTCGACTGCTGGCCGGGTAGGGACCAGTGTTCGTCGGGCAGAGTCCATGACGCGGAGTCCCCGGTGCGCAGCGCCCGGATGCGGCCGGCGATGTCCTGATCGCTGACGGGCTGGGTCTGCCGGCCGCGCGACTGCATCTCGTCGAGTGCGTCCGCCAGGCAGAACTGCACTGCCCCGGGGCAGTCCCAGCCCATCTGGGACAGGATCGCCAGGGTGTCGTCCGGCTCGACGCCCAACAGGGCCCCCCAGCGTTGTCGGGTCCGTGGGTCCTCGGGCAGCACGCCTTCGAGGAAGGCGCGCACGCTCGTGCCCCGGTAGGTCGTGTCCGCGAGGGGCATGCGCACGCCAAGGGGGGTGGAACCGGTGGCGAGGTAGGTGGGTTCGTAGGTGAACTCCGGCTCGGCTGTGGCGGAGGTCTGGGTGACGCGGCCGACCACGCCGCCGTACATGACGACGAGCAGGTTCCGTGCGGGCATCAGCGTTTGTCCCGCGCGGCGAGGGCGGCAAGCACCGCGCTCTCGGCGTCGCTGGTCTTGTGTTCCACCAGGTTCAGACTGAGGCCGAGGGCGCCGAGCACTCGGAAGATCGGTTCGATGCTGGCCGCGGGGTGGCCGGTCTCGAAGCGGGCCAGCCAGGCGCGGGAGACGCCGGCCTGGGCGACGAGGGCCTCCTGTGACAGGCCGCGCTGCTTGCGGGCCGCGCGCACCGCCGCGCCGAACTGGCGGGCGTTCATGATGTTGACCATCACTGGATCCTGTCCACGTTCATAGTCAGCCGGCATTGTCTTCGCTCGTAGCCAATACCTGTTGTCTGCGATCGTGGACAACCTCCCCGGTATGGATCCGGGC